>VAZQ01000531.1:0-339 GCA_005883115.1 Alphaproteobacteria bacterium
GTACATGTGGGAGCACCCACTCCACTTCCCGCTGGCAGCATGGACGGCTCTGACGGTGTGGGGAGACAGGCTGTGGCAGGAGCTTATAGGCATCTTGGGATGGCAGGATATTCTGCTTCCACCCTGGACTTATTTCGTTCTCACGGTCTTTCTGGTACCCGTGCCTTTACAGAAACTGAATTTGGACGGTGCCGTGCGTGCACGCGTGGCAGTCATAACGGGCCTTGCCGTCCTGGGGTACGTTGTGACGGTGTATCTGATCTTCTTTCTCACCTATACGCCGCTCAATGTCGACCACGTTCGGGGGGTCCAAGGACGTTACTTCGTCATGGCTCTGCC
>VAZQ01000531.1:353-2916 GCA_005883115.1 Alphaproteobacteria bacterium
CTCGCCTCGATGACCAATATCGATTTACCTCGTGGCGCACTCGCGACGACGGCGATTGCTGGATCATTGCTTTCGGGAATTACGAGTTTCCAAGCACTGCTGGTGACACATTGGTCAGTGCCGTAAATTCCAAGTGCCGTTAGCTCTCTCAAAAATGCAGTTTTGAGGCTCTCGGAACCTGCAGCCCAGTTTTTGTCACACGTAGTGTGTAACGCGCGACAGGAGATTTCGAGCTCGGCCGTGCTCAGGTAAGTGCGCCGCCGATGGTCGCCGCCGCAGATCTCATTTTCCCGGCCAACAACGGCACGGGCGATACGAATTGTCGCCCTTGAGAATGCGCGCGGTGTAGAGACCGACCTGACGATAGGCGTCGGTTATGCTCGTTCCATAGCTCATCAAACCGCCGGCCTCGACGTATTCGCGCAATTCGTAGATCGCCGGAATGGCGTAGTGGGCCGCCAGTGTCACAGTTGTTCGCGTCGACCGTTGAAGAATGGGTCGGCGCCAACCAGCAGGCGTTGGCGCGCATTCGAGCTAAGGTCGTGAAGGCTGCATGAATGGCTTGTTCGCTGCTTGCGTGGAGGACGTGAATCTTCAGACCGAGCGCGTTTGCCGCCCCTTGAATGTCTCTCGACTGAACCTCGAATCCCGCATAGTTCGGGTTCAGGAGCACGGCGATCAATGTGGCCGTCGGAACCAGGTCGCGCAGAAGCCCGAGCCGTTTCCCCTCCATCACGGTAACGAAAAAGCTGCTCCCTGTCGCGCGGCGGATGCCGACCGCCAAGTATCCGTAGGTGGCGATCAGGTGGATCATATAGTCGGGCGATCCCACTCCACCAACTTGTCCTCTCAGATCATCGAGGCCGCGAGATTGATGGCCAGAGCGAGCACGGCCGTGTTGAAGGAGAACGAGATGATTGCATGCAGCGTCGCGAGTCGACGCAGAGGCTTGGTTAGGATCGACACATCGGAGGTCTGTGAGGCTGCCCCAAACGAGGTCGCGAAATAGAAGAAATCCCAGTAGTCCGGGTTTCGATCGCCCCGAAAATCGAGCCCTTCGGCAAAGGCCTGCGGGCCACCGCTCGGGCGATAATATTCGTGTGCGTAGTGAAGCGTGAAGACCACCTGGGTGACCGTCCACGCCAGGATGATCGTGACCGCGGCCAGCCCTAGGTTGAGTGTCCTGTGCGGTGCGTCCTTGGCCTCGGCCAGCAGTCCGCCGGTTGCGACAAAACTTGCCCCGATGGCGAGAAGGATAATGACCAGGATCACCACCCGGCTATCGTCCTGGCGTGCGGCACGGGCACGGAGGACTTCACCCTTGCATGTGAGCATGACGCGGAACGCAAGGACCAAGTAGATCGTTGAGCTCAAGTCCCAGGCGACCGCCTCGCGGATGCTCGCTGGCCAGCCTCTCGGCAGCAAGGCCAGCACGCCGATACCCGCCAGCGCCGAAAAGTAGAGGCGGGGCCGAACAGCGACCGAGTGCGCGGTCGACTTCGGACTGTACCAATGCCGTTTCCGATGCACCAACGAGCTCACCTCAACAGCAAGCCTCTTCAGCAGGAAAAGATCATCGCGCGCCGACGATACCAGCGAACGGAGGCGGCGCGACCGTCACCGACATACCGCGCTAATCTCTATCGCACTTGCAACGTTGCGCCGACAAGCCGAAATTGTATCTATTCATTTCGCCAGTATTCGACCCGATCGAAGGTAAAGTCCGCGCGCGACAGGATGCCTTCTTCCCGCTTGCTCATGTCCCAAACAGGGATGTGCGGTGTGATCCCGGCGCCGATAACCCAATGGAGGAACTTGCCAGTGCCGTACGCCGTGTCGGCGGCGAGCCAGTCGGGCTTGAGCCCCAATCGCTCCTGTGTCCGCTGGATCATCGTCTTTGTCGCAGCGACCTCGTCATAAGTGCGAGCTGGGGTTGCCTCTACGTCGACGATGACCGCGTACTTGATGTCGATCAGGTAGTTGAGCCCATAGCCGAATTGGACGCGCTTGTTGGCTTTTGCGGTCCACGCCGAGCACGGGTCCACCGGCGAGACCACCTTTGGCGGCTTGCGATCAGCGTCAGCGTCTTCATCATCCACGGCCGTCAGGAACTCTGCGACGGCGCGCGTCTGGCGCTCGGGCGCCGACCAATCGATCTCTCCGGGAGCATTGCCATGATAACGACTGGCATCGGCTTCCATGACGCTCGCATCAACTGCGAAGCCCTCGCCCTTGACGAGACCTGCATCCATGCACGCTCGGACCATCGCCTCGAACACCTGACGGAAGATGTCGCTATCGCGAAAGCGGCCGTGGCGATTGACCGAGAACGTCGAATGATCAGGTACCTTGTCTTCGAGTTCGAGACGGCAGAACCAGCGATAGCCGAGATGAAGTTTGACCTCCTCGCACAGCCTCCGCTCGAAGCGGATGCCATAGCAGTAGCCGACGATGAGCATTCGGATCATCGGCTCAGGGTCGATCGAGGGTCGGCCGATGTCGCTGTAGAACGGCGCCAGCTCCTCGCGAAGGTCAGCCAGCACCCGCGTCACGATTGGATTGA
>VAZQ01000532.1 GCA_005883115.1 Alphaproteobacteria bacterium
CGACGAGAAGCAGCTTCGGTTCTTGCGCCAGCAGCATGCCGATCTCGAGCCATTGCTTCTGCCCATGTGCAAGCGAGCCAGCGACGCGGTGGCGCACCGCGGAGAGCCGGATGATTTCCAGGATGCGATCGATCCGCTTCGCCTCTTGCTCGGTCTCGCACCAGAACAGCGTCTTACGCGCCCGCCGGTCGCCCTTCAGCGCAAGGGCGATATTGTCCTCGACGGTGTGCATGTCGAACACGGTCGGCTTCTGGAACTTGCGGCCGATGCCTAAGAGCGCAATCTCGGTCTCATCGAGACGAGCGAGGTCGTATGCGCCGTCGAAATAGACTTCGCCGGTATCGGGTCTGGTCTTGCCGGTGACGACATCCATCATGGTGGTTTTGCCGGCGCCGTTGGGACCGATGATGGCCCGCATCTCACCGGGCTCGATCGTGAAGGAGAGGTTGTTGAGCGCACGGAAGCCGTCGAACGACACGGTGACCCCGTCGAGATAGAGAAGCGCGGTGGTCGTGCGCGTATCCATCGCTCACTCCGCCGGGCGAGGCGCTGCGTTCGGCACGGGAGCCGTGAGGCGGCGCCGCTCCCGCCACTCGCGCCAATGGTAATGGATCGTGCCGACGACGCCGCGCGGCAAGAGCAGCGTCACGGCGATGAACAGGCCACCGAGCACGAACAACCAATACGGCGCGAGAAGGCCGCTGGTGAAATAGGTTTTGCCGTAGTTCACCAGCACCGCGCCGAGTACGGCGCCGGTCAGCGTTCCCCGCCCGCCGACTGCGACCCAGATCACAGCCTCGATGGAATTGCCCGGCGAGAATTCGCTCGGATTGATGATGCCGACTTGCGGCACGTAGAGCGCGCCGGCGATGCCTGCCATGCAGGCCGACAGCGTGAAGACGAACACCTTATAAGCTTCGACCCGGTAGCCGAGAAAACGGGTGCGCGCTTCGGCGTCGCGAATGGCGACAAGAACCTTGCCGAATTTGGAGCTCACGACGACGCGGCAGATGATGAAGCCGACCATCAGCGCCAGCATGGAAGTTACGAACAGCGCCGCCCGCGTCGGCGCCGCCTGGACGTTGAAGCCGAGGATGTCCTTGAAGTCGGTGAGACCGTTATTGCCGCCGAAGCCGAAATTATTGCGGAAGAAGCCGAGCATCAGCGCGAAGGTCAGCGCCTGGGTGATGATTGAGAGGTAAACTCCAGTGACGCGGCTGCGGAATGCGAACCAGCCGAAAACGAAAGCGAGCAGGCCGGGCACCAACACGACCATGAAAGCCGCGTAGGCGAAATGCTGGAATCCATACCAGTAGACCGGCAGGTCCGGCCAATTCAGGAACACCATGAAGTCGGGGAGCACGGGATGCGCGTAAACTCCGCGCGTTCCGATCTGCCGCATCAGATACATGCCCATCGCATAGCCGCCGAGCGCGAAGAAAGCGCCGTGGCCGAGTGAGAGAATGCCGCAATATCCCCAGATCAAGTCAATGGACAGCGCCAACAATGCGAGACAAACGTATTTGCCGAACAGCGCCACGAAATACGACGACAGATGAAAGGACGACGTCGGCGGCAGCACAAGGTTGAGCACTGGCACGAGAATTCCGATCGCCGCGAGCGTCGCGAGAAACGCAATCGCGCCGCGATCGAGCGAGCGCAGGACGACGTCGCCTATCATGCCTCCACCGCCCGGCCCTTCAAGGCGAACAGCCCGCGCGGGCGCTTCTGGATGAACAGGATGATGAGCACCAGGATGGCGATCTTGCCGAGCACGGCGCCGGCATAAGGCTCGAGAAACTTGTTGGCGATGCCGAGGGTGAATGCGCCGACCAAGGTGCCCCAGAGATTGCCCACGCCTCCGAACACCACCACCATGAACGAATCGATGATGTAGCCCTGGCCGAGATTGGGGCTGACATTGTCGATCTGCGACAAGGCGACGCCGGCAAGTCCGGCGATGCCCGAGCCGAGCCCGAAGGTGAGCGCATCGATGCGGCTCGTGCGGATGCCCATGGAGG
>VAZQ01000533.1 GCA_005883115.1 Alphaproteobacteria bacterium
AACGCGCGGAAGATGAACGCCGCTTGCGGCCTCGACCCGCACCACGCCGCCGCCGGTCGCGTTGGCGAGCGGCGCGAGCACGTCCGTGGTCGAGGTCACCTCGGTGAACTCGCGCGGATTGGCAGGACCCACGTTCGCGAGCGCCGTGAGCGTTCCGTCGCTGGCGCGCCAGAGCCCAAGCTCGTTCGCCTCGATGGTCGAGCGCCAAACCCCCGGCTCGGCGGGCGAGAGCGTCACTGTGCGCGTCTTGCCCGAAGGGGTCGTCAGCGTGACATCGCTCACGCTGTCCGACATCGTCTGGCGTTGCACAGTGAGGTCGCGCCCGCGCACGAGGAGCCGCAAAGCTTCTTCCTCGAGATCCGGTTGCTTCATCAGCCAATGCGAGAGGCGCCGCAGCAGGTCGAGGTGCGGTCCGCCGCCTTCATAGCCGCGCGCCCACAGCCAGATGTGGTCGGAGAGGAGCAGCGCGACGCGGCCTTCGCCCTCGCGCGAGAGCAGCAGCAACGGTTTGTTCTCCGGGCCCTGCATGACGGTCGTGCCTTTGGATGCGCGGCTGTCGACGAGGCGGAACCAGCGGCTCCAGTGCGGCGGGTCTTGCTCGGCGCCTTCAAGTCCGCGCGTCACCGGATGGCGCTTGCCAAGCTCGGTGAGCCGCGCATGAAACGCGCCGTCGCTGGTGCGGCCGCTCGGCTCGGCCGGCAGGATGACGTCGAGCGGCGTGCGCCAGATGCTGGTGGGGCTTGCGTAATCGGGTCCGGCGGCGACCAGCACCGCGCCGCCCTGGCGCACATAGCGCGCGATATTGTCGAAATAGATGACCGGCAGCACGCCTTGGCGCGCGTAGCGGTCGAAGATGATGAGCTGGAACTCATTGATCTTCTGCTGGAACAGCTCGCGCGTTGGGAAGGCGATCAGCGACAATTCGTTGATCGGCGTGCCGTCCTGCTTCTCCGGCGGGCGCAGAATGGTGAAATGCACGAGATCGATGCTGGCGTCGGACTTGAGCAGATTGCGCCACGTGCGCTCGCCCGCATGGGGCTCGCCGGACACGAGCAGGACGCGCAGCTTATCGCGCACGCCGTCGATGGAAACGACGGCGCGATTATTGACGGCGGTGATCTCTCCCTCGAGCGGAGAGGCTTCGATCTCGACGATGTTCGGCCCCGCGTGCGGGATCGGCACGTTGATGTTGACGGCGGCGCCCACGCGCACATTGCGGCTCTCGATGAGCTCGCCGTCGCGACGCACCGCGACCTGCGCCGGACCTGCCGGCGCGCCCTGATCCTCGACCCGGAACGTGATGGTCTGCGTCTGCCCGACAATGCCGAAGCGCGGGGCGGTTACCAGTACGACGCGCCGGTCGCGCTCGTCCTTGTGGCCGGTGATGAGGCCGTGCACGGGGGCGGTAAAGCCGAGCGCCGCCACCTCGCCCGGCACGTCGTGCACGCGCCCGTCGGTGATCAAGATCGCGCCGGCCACGCGCTCCTGCGGCACGTCGGAAAGCGCCGAGGAGAGCGCGGTGAACAATCGCGTGCCGTCAGTCTCTCCGTCCGCTTGTCCGGCCTCGACGAAGCGCACTTCCAAGCCGGGGATATGGCCGAGCCGCTCGGCAAGCGCGGCGCGCGCCGCCTCGGTCTGCTG
>VAZQ01000507.1 GCA_005883115.1 Alphaproteobacteria bacterium
TGATCGTGGAGGGGCGCCAAGCCTGTGGACAATCTGCGGATAAGCTGTTGAGCATTTTGTGAATCGGCCGCCACCGCCTGTGGATATTCGACGGTGAGCCATGGGGAAAAGACGAGAGGCGTGATGCTCGAAGCTTCGCGCAGGCGCGACACGACCGTGGTTGCGCGGCTCTCGAGCGACGCCGCGACCGTGCAGAAAATCGCCGATGCGCTCGCCGCCAGCCCGGCGGCCGAGGAGATCGCCGTCGCGGCCTTCGAGGATGCGTCCGGGCGCTGGTCACTGGCGATCCATTTCCGCCAACACCCGGATGAGACCGCCTTGCGCGCGCTGATTGCATCTGCGGCCGGCACCGCGGCCGCCCAGGCGCTGGGGTTCGAGACGCTCGCGCCCACCGATTGGGTCGACAAGAGCCGCGAAGGCCTCGCGCCGGTCGATGCCGGGCGTTTCGTCGTGCATGCGCGCATGCCCGCGAACGCGCGCGGATCAATCGCATCGCCGTCGAGATCGATGCAGGGCTCGCCTTTGGCACCGGCCACCACGGCACCACACGCGGCTGCCTGCTCGCACTCGATCGCATCATCAAGCAAGGAAACCGCAGGCCGACCAAATCCTCTTTCCGTTCGTCCCCGCGGAAGCGGAAACCCAGAGCCCCGGTCTGTGGCCCTTGGACCCCCGCTTGCGCGGGGGCGAGCGGGCGCTTGTGTTGCAACCCCGGCCGGAGAACCGCCGCGCTCGACGTCGGTACCGGCACCGGCGTGCTTGCCATCGCCGCGTCCAAGGCGCTGCGCCGGCCAGTGCTTGCCAGCGATCTCGACGCCCGCGCGGTGGCGATCGCGCGCGACAACGCGCGCATCAACCGCGTCGGCGGCGCGGTTGAGGTCATCCATGCCGCAGGCCTCCGCGCTGCGACCTTCCGCGCGCGCAGCCCTTACCGGCTGATCTTCGCCAACATCCTGCTCGGACCGCTGCAAGGGCTGGCGACGCCGATTGCGCGGCTTGTTGCGCCGCGCGGTCAGGTCGTGCTGTCGGGCCTGCTCACCGCAGAGGCCGATGCTGCGCTCGCCAGCTATCGCGCGCGCGGCCTCGCGCTCGTGCGCCGCATCAGGCTCGAGGGCTGGGCGACGCTCGTCCTGATGCGCCCAGCGGCAAGGCGCAACACGCGGCGCGGTCGCTCGTAGATTCCATGGGGCTGGGCATTGTGTTCGCGACCCTTTCCCTGGTGCAGCGGCGTAGGGCGCAATAAGCGGAGCGCATTGCGCCATTTGCCCACCGCCAGCGCGGCACGTGCCCTCGCCCCGCTTGCGGGGAGAGGGCGCAAGACTCGACCGACAATCTCAATTCGGGTGAGGGGGACACGCCGCAAACGGCCGCTCACGTTTCACGCTAACCGCTCAAGCGGCCCCTCACCCCACCCCTCTCCCCGCTTCGCGTTCGCGGGGCGAGGGAGCCGACCGAGCGCGCCGCTCGCGCGGCCGGTCATTGCCGGCCTGCAACCGGCTCAATAGATTGCCGCCATGTTCGACGCCCGCTTCCAGTCATTCGAAGAGCGAGCCGAGCGCGGCGCCAGCGCACCTCGCGTGGCGGCGCTGCGCACCGAGCTCGCGCGGCGCGGCTTGACCGGCTTCATCGTGCCGCGCTCCGACCGCCACCAGAACGAATACGTGCCGGCCTGCGAGCAGCGCCTCGCCTGGCT
>VAZQ01000508.1 GCA_005883115.1 Alphaproteobacteria bacterium
GTATAGCTCGCGCTTGCAATCGGGATGGGGTCGCCACTTGGGCTCATCAGCACGCCGCGATCGCCGGGCTGCCCACCAGAGGCGGCGTAGAACACGGTACGGTCGAGTAAGAGACCGCCCGCCTCCGTCACACCGAGGACAGTCGCGCTGCATTCCTTCAGATAGGAATCCTCTCGAAATAGGCAGTCGGTGGCCATGTCCTCGCAAGCTCTATTCAGATCTCACACCTTCTCGTATGGCACTTGCACGCCCATTCGTCGCTCCAGCCATTGTGGCACCGGGAGTCCCTTCTCGCGCAGGAAGCGGGGATTGAACAGCTTGGATTGATAGCGCGACCCGCCGTCGGCGAGAATTGTCACGATCGTGTGGCCGGGCCCTAAATCCTTGGCCAGCCGGATGGCGCCCGCGACGTTGATCCCGGTCGAACCGCCCATGCACAGTCCCTCGTGTTCGGCGAGCTCGAAGATGAGCGGGACCGCCTCCCCGTCGGGGATCAAATAGGGCTTGTCCACCTTGATGTCTTCGATAATGCGGGTGACCCGGCCAAGCCCGATGCCCTCGGTGATGGAGCCGCCTTCCGAAGCCTTGGCTTGTCCATGCGCAAACAAATTATACATCGCCGCGCCCTTGGGATCGGCGATGCCGATGACGATATCGTTCTTCTTCTCGCGCAAGTAAGTTGCGACGCCGGCAACGGTCCCGCCCGTGCCGATCGCGCAGATGAAGCCGTCTATCTTGCCAGCTGTCTGCTCCCAGATCTCCGGACCAGTCGAAACGTAATGCGCCTTGCGATTGTCCAGATTGTTCCACTGATCGGCAAATAGCACACCATTCGGCTCCTTCTTGCGCAGCTGTTCCGCCAGGCGCCGGCCGACGTGCTGATAGTTGTTCGGATTGGCGTAGGGTACCGCCGGCACCTCCACGAGTTCGGCACCGCAGAGGCGCAACATGTCCTTTTTTTCCTGGCTCTGCGTCTCGGGGATGACGATGAGGGTGCGGTAGCCCCGCGCATTGGCCACGAGCGCAAGCCCGATGCCGGTATTGCCGGCCGTGGCCTCAACAATGAGCCCGCCGGGCCTGATCTCTCCGCGTTTCTC
This sequence comes from Alphaproteobacteria bacterium, assembly GCA_005883115.1. Taxonomy (GTDB): domain Bacteria; phylum Pseudomonadota; class Alphaproteobacteria; order Rhizobiales; family Xanthobacteraceae; genus VAZQ01. The sequence goes on from VAZQ01000508.1 coordinate 1,098, forward strand.
CGCTTCCAGGATGATTTGCCGCGCCGGTCGGTCCTTCACCGACTGGCCGGGGTTCATGAATTCGGCTTTGCCCAAAATCGTGCAGCCCGTTGCCGCCGATGCGCGCTTGAGCGTGATCAGCGGCGTATGGCCGATCGCTGCGACAATGTCTTCATTGGTGCGCATGGGCTGCGACCTATGCAACCGGCTAGTTCGTCGCCTCGACTAAAGTGCGTGTTCCCGGTCCCTCGCCCACGATGAGAACCCAGGCCTCTTCGTCTTTGGCGCCGTCCCAATGGATCTGCTTGCCGAAATGAGTGACGAAGCTGCCGGCTGGCATAGGTGCCATATTTTCTTTGTCGACCTTGTTGCCGGTTGCCACCCACCATGTGCCTTTGACCACGATGATGAAGCGGTCGTTGGGATGGAAGTGGGGTTTGCTGAAATTTCCTGGCTTGAATCGGTTGAGAACCACATAAGGCCCGTTCTTGGTCGGATCGCCGTGCAGCACAAGTTGGTTCACGCCCGCCGCGCCGGTCGGGTCGCGCCATTTGTATTGCTCCGGCAAGATGTAGACGACCGCCTTGGGATCGAGTCCGGAGAATTTGCCTGCGGTCGGCTCGACCTGGCTACTCGTTCCGGGTCCCTCGCCAAAGATCAGGAGTGAAGCGTCTTCGGCCTTGGCCCCGTCCCAATGCACCTGTTTTCCGAAATGGGTCACGAACGTGCCCGCCGGCAAGGGCAGGCTATTGTCAGGATCGAAATTCGTTCCGCTGCCCATCCACCACGTGCCGCCGAGCACCGTGATGAAACGGTCATTGGGATGGAAGTGCGGACGGCTGAAATGGTTTCCTTTAAGCCATTTGTTGAGCACGACGTAGAGCCCGGGCTTTGATGGGTCGCCCACCAGCACCGAGTTTTGCGCGCCTGCGGCGCTGGGCGAACTCCACCTGATCTGGTCCGGCAGCTGGTAGACAAGCGCTGCCGGATTGAGTTCGGCCGTTTGGCCCGGCACGGCCAAGGCAAGCGCGAGGT
>VAZQ01000509.1 GCA_005883115.1 Alphaproteobacteria bacterium
AGCGGGGAGAGGGAGCGCACCGAGTGCGCGGCAAGCCGCGTGCGTAAGCTCATCCATTACTACCCCTGCATCGCACGGTGCACGCGATCGACGATGCGCCCGACCGTGGGCAGCGCGATATCTTCCAAGGTGTCCGCGGCCGGCAGCGGAATATGCGGCGTCGTGATCCGCACGGGCGGCCCGTCGAGATCGTAGAACGCCTCATCCGCCACGATCGACACGATCTCGGCGCCCCAACCACACAGCCGCGGGTTCTCTTCGACCGTGAACAGGCGGTGCGTACGCGCGACCGAGCCAAGAATGGTCTGCATGTCGAGCGGAACGAGCGATCTCACGTCGACAACTTCGCAATCGATCCCGTGTTCCCGTTTCAGCTTCTCGGCCGCCTCGAGCGCGCGCGGAACCATCAGCGCGAGCGCGAGGATAGTCGCATCGTTGCCGGCGCGCACGATGCTGGCGCTGCCGAGCCGGTCGACGATTTCGCCGTCGGGCACCTCGCCTTTGATGGGATAAAGCGACTTGTGCTCGAAGAAGATCACAGGATCGGGATCGCGCACGGCGGCGGCAAGAAGCCCGATCACATCGCGCGGGCTCGACGGCGCCACGACCTTGAGACCTGGAATCATCATCGCCCAGTTCTCGACGCTTTGGCTATGCTGGGCGCCGAAGCGGGAGCCCGCGCCATTGGCGGTGCGCACCACGAGCGGGCATTTGAGCTGACCGTTCGACATGTAGCGGCTCTTCGAGAACTCGTTGGCGATATAGTCGAAGCACACCGCAAAAAAATCCGAGAACATGATCTCGGCGATGGGCTTGAGCCCCGTCATCGCCGCGCCCATGGCGGCGCCCAAGATTGCTTGCTCAGAAATCGGACAGTCGCGCACGCGCTTTGGGCCGAACTGTTCGTAGAGGCCGACCGTGGTCTTGAACACGCCGCCAGGCTTGGCCACATCTTCGCCGAAGAAGATGACGTCGGGATCGCGCGTCATCTCCTGGGCGATGCCGCGGGCGACCGCATCGCGGTACGTCAGTTCCGCCATGCAAAGCCTCCGTCGGCATAGACGTCGGCGGTGAGCAGCTCGAGCGGCGGCGGCGGCGCGGCCTTGCACTTCTCCGTTGCCTCGTCTACGCGGCGCCGCACGTCGGCATCGATCGCCGCGACCACCTCCTCGCCGACGCCGAACTGCCGCAACCGCTCGCGATAAAGCTTGATCGGATCGCGCTGCTTCCATTTTTCGAGCTCGCCCTCGGGGCGGTATTTCGCCGGATCGGCGCGCGAGTGGCCGCTGTGACGATAGGTCATGCACTCAATCAGCGAGGGGCCGCCGCCCGCGCGCGCCTTGGCATAGGCGGCGGCGGCGGCGCGGTAGACGATGTCGGCGTCGTTGCCGTCGACGACGATGCGTTCGAGCCCGTACCCCGCGGCACGATCGGCGGCCGGATGCTCGACCGCGGTCACCTCGCCGATCGGCGTATATTCCATATAAAGGTTGTTCTCGCACACGAAGATCACCGGCAGTTTCCACACTGAGGCGAAATTCAGCGCCTCGTGGAAGGCGCCGATATTGGTCGTGCCGTCGCCGAAGAAGCACACCGTCACGTCGCCCTCGCCCTTGTACTGCGCGCGCAAGGCCGCGCCGCAGGCGATCGGCAGATGCGCGCCGACGATAGCGTAGGAGCCGAGCACA
>VAZQ01000119.1 GCA_005883115.1 Alphaproteobacteria bacterium
TGCCTCCGGCGTTCAGGCGGTGGCCCAGCCCACCTCGTTGACCTCGACCTCGCCAACCGTCATTCCGACCGTATCGGCTGCCGCGATGGTGCCGCTGAGCGCTATCGGTCGTTATCAGCACACTACTGCCCCTTTGGTCGTCGCTCACCAGGAGCAGTTCCCGGCGGTCACGATCAGCTTCAACCTCGCCCCGGGCGCGGCGCTCAGCGACGCGGTCAGCATGGTCTCGCAGGCGGAGCACGAGATTGGCATGCCGACGTCCGTGACGGGCAGCTATTCCGGTGACGCGGCCGAATTCGGCAAATCGCTAGCCGGCGAGCCTTGGCTGATTCTTGCGGCGGCGGTCACGATCTACATCGTGCTCGGCGTGCTTTACGAAAGCTTCATTCACCCGCTCACCATCTTGTCCACATTGCCCTCAGCTGGTGTGGGCGCCTTGCTCGCGCTGATGCTCTACAAGCAGGACCTCTCGGTCGTCGCTCTCATCGGCATTGTGCTGCTGATGGGTATCGTGAAGAAGAACGCGATCATGATGATCGATTTTGCGCTCGAAGCCGAGCGCAAGCAGGGGCTCTCGCCTCGCG
>VAZQ01000120.1:0-3873 GCA_005883115.1 Alphaproteobacteria bacterium
ATTCGAATCAGGCACCGGATCGGAGCTGCGCAATCCGCTCGGCATCACGATCATCGGCGGATTGCTGCTCAGTCAGTTGCTCACGCTCTACACCACTCCGGTCGTTTATCTCGCGATGGAACGCGTGAAGAGGCGGCTGAGTCGTCCCGCACCGCTGCAGACGGAGCTCGAATTGCCGGACGCGCCCGAGCCGTCGCAACGCGTCCCGGCGGAGTGACGCATGGGCGCTTCGAGCTTCTCCGAAGCTTTCATCCGCCGCCCGGTTGGCACCGCGCTACTTGCCATCGGACTCTTTCTGGTGGGGGCGGTGGCCTACCGTTTCCTGCCGGTCGCCAGCATGCCGACGGTGGATTTTCCGACCATCAACGTGACCGCCAGCCGGCCGGGAGCCGATCCGGAAACGATGGCGGCGACGGTCGCAGCGCCGCTCGAGCGGCGGCTCGGAGAAATCGCTGGGGTTACCGAACTCACCTCGCGCAGCTCGCTCGGCAGCACTCGGATTACCGTCCAATTCGATCTCGCTCGTAACATCGATGGCGCCGCCCGCGACGTGCAGGCGGCGATCAATGCCGCGCTCACGGATCTGCCGAGTGATCTGCCATCATCGCCGGCTTTCCGCAAATCCAATCCGGCGGCAACGCCAATCATGATCCTGGCGCTGACGTCTAAGAGTCTTCCGCCCAGCGTGCTCTACGATGCCGCCGATAGCGTGATCGCGCAGCGGCTCGCGCAGATCGAAGGGGTAGCCGAGGTCACCGTCAACGGCGCCGAGCAGCCTGCCATCCGGGTCCGAGTCGATCCGATCGCGCTCGCTTCGATGGGTTTAGGCTTCGAGGACGTACGCACCGCTGTTGCGAACACCAACGCGGTTGGGCCGATCGGCGCCTTCAACAGCTCGGAGCGCGCGGTCACGATCTCCGCCAATGACCAGCTTCGGACCGCGGCGGACTACGACCCCATCGTGGTACGAGCGGCCAACGGCACAGTCGTGAGGCTCTCGGCGATCGCCTCCATCGAGTTGGGGGTGCGCGATCGTCGCGCAGCCGCCTGGTTCAATGGTCAGCCATCGGTGCTGCTTGTCATTAACAAGCAGGCCAACTCAAACGTGCTCGAGACGGTCGACCGCATCTACGCGCTGCTGCCCGAAATCAAACGCTGGATCCCGTCTGGCATCGACGTTTCGGTGCTCTCCGACCGCACCCAAACGATCCGCGCGAGCGTGCGAGATATGCAACTCACGCTTCTCGCGACAATCATTCTCGTCATGCTGGTGGTATTCGTGTTCTTGCGCCGCACAGCGACCACCATCGCCGCCGGCGTGACAGTTCCGCTGTCGCTCGCTGGTACGTGCGCAATGATGTGGGCGGCGGGTTTTTCGATTGACAATCTTTCGCTCATGGCGCTCGCGGTCGCGGTCGGTTTTGTTGTCGACGACGCTATCGTCATGATCGAGAATTGCTTCCGTAATCTCGAAAAAGGCATGTCGCCGTTCCGGGCAGCCATCGAAGGCGCGCGGCAGATCGGATTCACCGTGCTCTCGATCAGCATATCGCTGGTCGCCGCTTTCATCCCGTTACTGTTTATGACCGGCCTGGTGGGCCGTGTATTTCGCGAATTCTCGGTGACTCTCGCCTTCGCGATCGCAGTATCCACCGTGGTTTCGCTGTCGCTGACGCCGATGATCTGTGCGCGCTTCGTACGCAAGCCGCTCAGCCCAGACGGCACTTGGCTCGACCGAGCGGTCGAGCGCGTTCTAGGCGCGATGGTGCGCTTCTATGGGCGAAGTCTCGGCGCTGTGCTCGGCCACCGCGCGCTCACGCTCCTCACCATGGCCGCGATCATGGCGATCACCGTCATGCTCTATGTTCGCACCCCGAAGGGTTTTTTCCCGCTCGATGATACTGGCCTGATCTACGGGGGAACACAGGCATCAACCGAAGTGTCGTTTTCGGCAATGTACGATCTGCAGCAGAAGGCAGAAGCGGTCGTGCGCGCCGATCCCGCCGTCGTCAATGTCGGCTCCTCGATCGGCACCACGGGCTGGAATGCCTCGGTCAATCGCGGCAACCTGTTCATCAGCCTCAAGCCACTGGCGGAACGCGGGGGAATTACCTCGCAAGCGGTGGCCAACAGGCTGCGTCAGAAAACCGCCGACATCCCGGGGCTGCGCGTGTTCTTCTTCCCGATGCAAGATGTGCGGGTCGGCGGCCGACAGAGCGACTCCACCTACCAGTTCACGTTGTGGGATACCGACTACAACGAGCTGGTGCGTTGGGCGCCCCGCATTCTGGCGAAGATCCAGACGTTGCCGGGCCTGGTCGATGTTTCGACCGATCGCGAGCAAGGCGGCTTGCAAGTCCGCATTGCGATCGACCGGACCGCCGCCTCGCGGCTGGGCGTGCGCGTGCAAGACATCGCCAATGCGCTCAACGATGCTTACGCCCAGCGGCAGGTCTCGACGCTCTATACCCAGCGCAACCAGTATCGCGTCATTCTCGAAATCGGGTCCCAATATCAACGTGATCCGACCGACCTCAGCCGCGTCTACGTGAGCGGCGCCAACAACACCCAGGTTCCTCTCACCGCCGTGACCAAGATCGAGCGCGGGCTCTCCCCGCTCGTGGTCAATCACCAGGGTCAATTTCCCGCCGTTACCATCAGCTTTGGCCTGGCTGAGAACACGCCGATCGAGCAGGCGACGCGGATGGTCGATCAGGCGGTCGCCGAACTGCACATTCCGGACACGCTGCACGCCGAATATGCGGGGGATGCGCGCGCTTTTCGTCAGTCGATCGGCGCGCAACCGCTGCTGATCGTGGCAGCCCTCATCGCCGTCTATATCGTACTCGGCGTGTTGTACGAGAGCCTGGCGCATCCGCTGACGATCATTTCCACTCTGCCGTCCGCCGGCCTCGGCGCGCTAGTGGCCCTGCAGATCTTCAACGCCGAGCTTTCGCTGATCGCGTTCATCGGCATCATCCTGCTGATCGGTATCGTCAAGAAGAATGGAATCATGATGGTCGACTTCGCGCTCGAAGGCGAGCGCAAGCGCGGCTTGACCCCAGAGCGGGCGATCTTCGAAGCCTGCCTCGAGCGCTTCCGGCCGATCATGATGACGACGATGGCGGCGCTCCTTGGTGCCTTGCCACTGGTGATAGCGACGGGACCAGGATCAGAACTGCGCCGGCCGCTTGGCATGACCATCGTGGGCGGGCTGCTCGTCTCGCAGCTGCTCACGCTCTACACGACGCCGGTGATCTATCTGCTGCTGGACAAGCTGCATCGGCGGCTGTGGGGCGGGCGCGTTCATCACGAACCAAGTCATTTGTTGGAAACGGCAACGCGCGCATTCCGGGCGTAGCACGCGGTGCTGTCTCGGCCGAGGCAAGGCGCGGGACTCAGAAAGCGAGCGGCGTGCGCTTGCCTTCTCGCAACGAGATGCGCTCAGCCGGCAAAGCCGCCTGCCTCGAGAAAGGTCTGCTCGTCCGGTCTGCTCGGGCGGCCCAAGATCGCGTTGCGGTGCGGGAAGCGTCCGAAGCGCCGGATGATGTCGGCATGCTGCTCGGCATATTTCGCGAATTCAGCATCGCCGTAGTCGCGCGCCAGCTCCAGGCAGCGTTGCTGGTCGGCGAGATTTTCTGAATGCATCAACGGCAGATAGAAGAACTGCCGCTCGGCGTGCGGCAGCTGCCGGTCGAAGCCGCGCCGAAGGGCGCGATCGGCGGCCGAGCGGGCGAGCTCGTCGGTCGCGTAACAGCGCCGATCACCGCGGAACATATTGCGGGGGAACTGGTCGAGTACGACGACGAGCGCCAGCGCGCCCTCAGCCGTCTCTTCCCAATACCGCAGCTTGCCTTCGCCAGCGGCGCGCCA
>VAZQ01000120.1:3885-11863 GCA_005883115.1 Alphaproteobacteria bacterium
ACCACTTATCGGGTCCGGCGGTGCGCCAGAATGCGAGCACGTCCGCGGGCTCGATCGGCTTGGTTGTTCCCAGCCCGCTGGTCATAACCGCGCCTGACCGGCGTTAATCTCCTCATAGAGCGCCGGGTCCACCCGCACGAAGGCCTTGCGTTGCGCATCGCTGAAGTAGATCGGATCAGTAGTGCGGCTGGGATCGAAACCTTCCTCCGTGAGATTTGTCTTCTTCGGTTTGAAAGTCGTCGTGACGTCATTGTTTTTGCGCAGTCGCAGAAAAAGCGGCCGCGCATATTCGGGCAGCTGCAGCGCAATATGGTCGCGAAGCGCCGTCAAGTTGAGGTTGTCCTTCGCGACGATCGCGGCCATGCCGGCGCGGCCGTCGCGGCCGGGAATTTGCACGCCGTAGACATTCGTTTCCAGAACGCCGTCGAACCGGCCGACTGCTTCCTCGACTTCGGTTGTCGAGACGTTCTCGCCCTTCCAGCGGAAGGTGTCGCCGATGCGATCGACGAAATAGAAATAGCCGTGCTTGTCCTTGCGCATCAAATCGCCGGTTCGGAACCAGCTGTCTCCTTTTGTGAACACGTCGTGCAGGACCTTCCGGTCGGTCTCTGCCTCACTGGCGTAGCCCTCGAACCGTTGGCCCGGCCTCGATGCATCCTTGAGGATCTTGCCGATGACCTCGCCTGGCTCATCGACCTTGCACTCGATACAGAAACCGCGATCGTCGCGTACCGGCTGCTGCGACTGCGGATCAAATCGCACGATCTTGATGGGGAAGCGGGCTGCGACCCACCAGGGGAGCCGGCCTACCGCGCCCGGCTTCCCGTCAAAATTGAATAACGAGACATTGCCTTCGGTTGCGGCATAGAACTCGATGATCTGCGGGATTTGGAAGCGGCGCTTGAATTGCGGCCACACGTCGGGTCGCAGCCCATTTCCGCAGGCCAACCGCAGGTGATGCGCGCGCTCCTTGGGGCTCGGCGGCGAATTGACGAGATACCGGCAAAGCTCGCCGATATACTCAAAGCAGGTGCAGTCCCAGCGTACGATGTCGTCCCAGAATTCGCGCGCCGAAAATTTATCGCGGATCACCACTGATCCGCCGTTGACCAGAAGCGCACCTGTTGCGACCACGCCGCCGGCGGTGTGATAAAGCGGCAGGCAGTCGTACATGCGGTCGCTCGCGCGCGTATCCATGACCCCGGCAAACGCGTAGCTTGCGAGCATCACCCGATAGTGGTTCATGTTGGCGGCCTTCGGCAGGCCGGTCGTGCCAGACGTGTAGATGTAAAGCGCGCGATCTTCGATGGTGAGCGCGGGACGGTCGGCGGCCGCGAGCTCGTGCCCGGCGAGGCTGTCGAGATCGCGATCCATGCGCGGCAAATTGGCATTTGCGTCGCCATGAAGCCAAATCTTGGCATCGCCGGTAATGTGCGGCTGCGCGCCCGTGAACGGCTCGAACAGTTCGGCGGCGACGATGATGTGCTTTGGGCTCACTACATTGATGCAATAGGCCAGCACCATCCCGGTGAGGTGGGTATTGATGAGCGCAACCACGCCGCCGACCCGCGTGATGCCGATCCACGCGGCCAAAAACTCCGGCCGGCCGGGCATCATCAGGCAGACCGTGTCGCCCTTGCCAAGATTCTGCGCGAGCGCCCAGCGCGCATAGCGGTTCGAGCGCGCCGCAAGCTCCCTGTACGTGAAGCGTTCGCGGTCCGACAGCAGCGCCGGGGCGTCGCCGTATTTGTCCGCAAGCTCGAGGATGATTTGCGGAAAGATCCGGGTTGGGTTCCTAGCGATCGGGGTTGTCAGCTTGAGCGTGCGCATGGCGCCCTTGATGGACGTCACCTCTGCTCGCAGCCGATCGATGAAACCCATTACTCGTCCAGTTCTGGCCGGCGCGCGCTAGGCGCCGTGCGCGTCGCGCGAAGCATCGGGCAGGCGCTGCAAGGTAGCAAGGGCGACGATTATGGGCAGCTTGGCGAAGCGCGCGTCAGAATGCGCGCCGTGGCTGTGACCTACTGATCTGCAAACTCTATTCGGGCGCCGGGGTAATCGTCATTGGTGGGGGTTTTGGCGCCTTGGGCTTTGGCTTTGCTGGCATTCCATCGCCCGAGGCGGCGGCGGTCGCCGAGCCCCCATCCTTTGTGCTCTCCTTGGGCGCGGCGGCTTTGGGTTTTCGCGCCGTCGCGCCGGAATCGCCGGGCGCGACGGTCGAAGCTGCGCTGTCTTTGGCGCTCCCCTTGTCCGCCGTAGCTTTGCGCTTCGGCTTTGCCGCGGCCGGCTCGGATTCGCTCGCCGCGTTGTCTTTGTCTTTTGCCGCCGCAGGCTTAACGGCGGCGCTCTTTTTCTTCTCCGGCTTGGAATCGGTCGTCGCCTGCGAACCAGCCGCCGGAGGCTTGGTGCCGGTATAGACGAGCACCGGCTCCCCGAGCTGCTGCAATGGCGCGGCGCCCTTCGCCTTTGCCGGACGCAGACTTGCAAGGAAGACGGCGTAAGGCGACTCGGGATTGTTATTGGCCACCACATCGTCCTCGTCTTCGGTCGCCGGCCGCTTGCGGTGACCGCCGCACATGTCCTCGCGCAAATTGGGCGGCGCGGCGGCGACCGGTTGCAGCGATTCGACAGTGCCGAATGGCGCCGCGAACCACGACAGGGGGCTATTGCTGTTGAAGCCGCGCTCCAGCAGTTGCGCCGCTTTCATGGCGCGGGCCGCAGAGGACGGAGCGCCGAGCACCACGGCGATGAGTCGCCGGCCATTGCGCGTCGCGGAGGCGACGAGATTGAAACCCGAGGCGCAGATGAAGCCGGTCTTCATGCCGTCGGCGCCGGGATAGCGGCCGATCAGCGTATTGTAGTTCCACCGCACCATCTTCCCCATGCGTATGCCGGGGAGGTGCCAGTAGTAATCGTATTCCGGCAGTTCGCGGATGAGCGCTCGCGCTAGGATGGCGAGGTCGCGAGCGGAGGAAATCTGGTCATCCGCAGGCAGGCCGTTGGGATTGACAAAGCTCGATTGCACCATGCCGAGGCGGCGCGCGTTGGCGTTCATCTCGTCGGCAAAGTTCTCGATCGACCCGGCGACGCCTTCGGCGAGCACGACCGCCATGTCGTTCGCCGATTTCACCATCAACATCTTGAGCGCGTTGTCCACGGTGACCACCGTGCCAACGCCGAAGCCCATCTTCACCGGCGACTGCGCCACGGCGTTCGAGGACACCACGAGCGGCGTGTCGAGGTTGAGCCGTCCCTCCTTGACCGCGCGCAGCGTGACGTAGGCGGTCATGAGTTTGGTGACGGAGGCGGGATACCAGGGATATCCGGCATTCTGGGCAAAAAGGACCCTGCCGCTCTCGGCTTCGATCACGAGCAACGCTTCGGCGCCCGCGCGGCTCGGCGCGAGCGAGGTTGCGGCACAAGCAATGCCCACCCACATGAGCGTGCGCGCAAGGAAAGATCGCGTCGAAGACATCATGGCACGGAATTCGATGTTTTGAAGGCCCTTGGGAAACGCGCCACAGGCGAAACAGGTCTAAGCCGACGAGGGATGAAAGGCAAAAGCGAAACGCGCTAAGATGATCCGCTACTGCCCCGACCAGCGTTCATGGTCGTAGAAAACGTCCAAAATTCGGCAGGTTAGACCGGGCGCTGGGGCTTGCCGTTGGCTGCAATGTCCGGAAATGACAAATAGGATCGAAATAGACAGGAGATCATCGTGACCGCTTGCATCGTTGGCTGGGCACACACCCCCTTCGGTCGCCTCGAGGGCGAGACGCTCGAGAGTCTGATCGTGCGGGTCGCGACCGAGGCGCTCGCCGATGCTGGCGTCGCCGCGCGCGATGTCGACGAGATCGTGCTCGGGCATTTCAATGCCGGTTTCTCGGCCCAGGATTTTACCGCCGCGTTGGTCCTTCAGGCCTCCCCGGATCTGCGCTTCAAGCGTGCGAGCCGGGTAGAGAACGCTTGTGCCACCGGGTCGGCCGCCGTTCATCAGGGCCTCCAGGCGATCGCCGCCAAAGCCGCCCGCATCGTGCTTGTGGTCGGCGCCGAGCAGATGACGACGACGCCCGGTCCTGAAATCGGTCGCAACCTGCTCAAGGCATCTTATGTGCGCGAGGAAGCCGATATCGACGGCGGCTTCGCCGGTATTTTCGGGCAGATCGCCGCGCGTTACTTCCAGCGCTGGGGCGACCAATCGGACGCACTTGCGCGGATCGCCGCCAAGAATCACAAGAACGGCGTGGGCAACCCTTTTGCCCAAATTCGCAAGGACCTCGGCTACGAGTTCTGCCGGACCGAGAGTGAGAAGAATCCGCGCGTGGCGGGCCCGCTCAAACGCACGGACTGCTCGCTTGTCTCCGACGGTGCCGCCGCCGTCGTCCTGGCCGATGTTGCGACCGCGCTTAAGCTCGGCAAAGCGCTCGCCTTCCGCGCCGCCGAACACGTGCAGGATTTCTTGCCGATGTCGAAGCGCGACGTGCTCAAGCTCGAAGGCTGCGCGCAAGCCTGGGCGCGCGCTCTCGCAAGCGCGGGCGTCGCGCTCTCCAATCTCTCCTTCGTCGAGACGCACGACTGCTTCACCATCGCCGAGCTGATGGAGTACGAGGCGATGGGCTTGGTGCCGGAGGGGCAGGGTGCGCGCGCTGTAGCGGAAGGGCTCACCGAAAAGAGTGGACGTTTGCCCATAAACCCCTCGGGCGGGCTCAAAGCCAAGGGTCATCCAATCGGCGCGACCGGAGTGTCGATGCATGCGCTGACCGCCATGCAGCTCATGGGGTCGGCAGGCGATATGCAGGTAAAGAAGGCGAGCCTCGGTGGCATCTTCAATATGGGTGGCACCGCGGTCGCGAACTATGTGAGCATCCTCGAGCGGATCAAATAGGCTTGCGCCGGCCCGTCGTAACCGTCGGCGCGGAGCTCGCGCACTAGGTTTCCGCCGGTTGGCCCGCCGCGCGCTGCTGGCGATTTTTTATCGGTCCCGCCACCATGAATTGGCTGCGGGCAAGCTCGGCGAAGTGCCCGCCGACCTCGATGAGTTCGTCGAAGGGACCGCTCTCGACGATGCGGCCAGATTCAAACACCAGAATGCGGTCGGCATTGCGGACGGTGGCGAGCCGATGCGCGATTACGAAAGTCGTGCGGCCCTTCATGACTTCGGTGAGTGCGGCTTGAATTCTCGTCTCGGTAAGAGCGTCGAGCGCGCTCGTGGCCTCATCGAGGATGAGGATTGGAGGATCCTTGAGCAGCGCCCGCGCGATCGACAGACGCTGGCGTTCGCCACCGGAGAATAAGCGACCGCGCTCGCCCGCGTTGGTGTCGAAGCCCTGCGGCAGGCGTTCTATCACGTCGAGGATCTGTGCGCGCTCGCAGGCGGCGCGCAGCTCCTCCTCACTCGCGTCGGGCTTGCCGACGCGCAGGTTCTCGGCGAGGGAGCGGTTGAACAGCAGCGCCTCCTGGAACACGACGCCGATATTCCGCCGCACGCCCGCCAGCGTGAGGGCGCGAATGTCCATGCCGTCGATGCTTACCGTGCCGGATTGTGGATCAAAGGCGCGGTGCAGAAGCGCAAGCGCGGTCGACTTGCCGGCGCCGGTTGCGCCGACGAGAGCGACCGTTTCGCCGGGCAGCGCGGTGAAACTGAGATCCGCGACTGCCGGGCGCTTGCCGTCATAGGAGAACGACACGTCCTTGAATTCCACGAGCCCGCGCATGTGCCCGGGATCCATGGCATCAGCGCGGTCGCGCACCGCCGGCTCGGTGTCGAGCACGTCGAAGAATTCGGCAAGCCGCGGGGCATCCATCACCATCTCGTTGGCAAAATGAACCGCCTGGTCGAGCTTGCTGATCAGGAGCGTTGCAAAGCTCATGAACATCACGATTTCGCCGACGCTGGTCTGGCTGCGCAGGTAGAACCAGACTCCGAGCACGAGAATCGAAAGCATTGTCAGCGTGGTGGACGTGCGGGTAATGACCGTCGTCACCGCCCACCAAGACAGGACAGGGATCTGTGCTCTGAGCACTTCTTCGCCTATCTTCCTCATTCCCGAGACTTCCGTCTCGATGCGGGTGAAGCTCTGCACCAGAGCAATGTTTCCAAGCGTATCGCTGGTGCGTTCGGCCACGTCCGTGTAGTAGCCCTCGACCGTGCTTTGCAGCTGTTCGACCCTGCGCACGACCAGCGCGATCACCGTGCCAAAGACCATGCACAGCAGGATCAGTAACAGCCCGTAACGCCAATTGATGAACAGGGTCAGCGGCAGCAGCACGATGAGCGATATGATGCTGGCAAAGTGCTCGCGGAAGAAGGAGAGCCAGAGCGCCCACAGGGTGTTCGTGCCGGTGATCATCACCTTCACCAGCCGCCCGGAATGCGAGCCGGTGTGGTAGCTCAGCGGCAGCTGCAGCACGTGTTCGAAGAACATCGTGCGCACCACCTGATACTGGCGGTGCGCCAGACGGTCGGCATGGAGCGCCACAAGCGTGCTGCAGACGATGATGAAGAGGCCGAAAGCGACCCAGGCGCCGACCAGCAGCATCAAATCCCGCCAAGCGATTTGCGAGACGCGCGGCTGGGCATTCGCGAGTGTATCGACGATGCGGCCGAACAGAATCGGCTCGACGAACATCGCTGAGGCGAGCGCCAGATTGGCGACCGCGAGCGCCCAGGCCAAACGGCCCTCGCGCCCAAGCAGTGCGAGCACGCGGAAGTAGATACGAAGCAATTTCATGGGGCCGGCATCGGCAAACGGCAGGGCTCTATACGTCTGCAGATTTATAACATGGTCCGATCAGGCCGAACCACAAGGCCGCCGCAGGCCGCCGCTGTCCGAGGGGGCGAGACGTGAGCGATCGCGATCAACGCGGCGCGCGGGGGGCATTGGGTCAAAGCAACCGAAGGGTCTAGCGCCCCAACGCGCGCACTCAGTGAACCCTGCGCTCCGCGGCGGGCGGCAGGAATGAAGGCTCGAAGATGTCCTCCGCGCTGGGCTTGGCCTTGAACGGGTAAACGAGCCCGATCTGGTCGATCGAATCGGTCAGCCGCAAAAAATCGACAGCGCCGTAGCCGTCGGCTCTCACCTCCGGCGTGACGATGTTGTCGCGGATCGCCATGCGCAGGCGTTCGAGCTCGACGTCCCGTTTCACCGTGTCATCGCGGCGCACGACCGATTCGACCGCCTCGGCGGGTCGCCTGACGATCTCTTTGAGGCCCTGGAGAAAAGCGTGCAAAAATGCCCTGATCGCGTCCGGGTTCTCAGCGGCGAATTTGGGATTGGTGATGATGGCATTGCCGTAGAGCTTGAGGCCGTAATCGGCCATCGGCATCAGCACGATGTCGTCGGCCGGCACGCCGCGGTCCTTGAGATCCACATAGAGACGGAACGAGTAGCCGAGCGCGGCATCGATCTGCCCCGCGGCCAGCATCGGCGCACGCACCGGGATGCCGATGGTTTCGATCGTCACCTTCGACAGATCGATATGGTTGATCTTGGCGAAGAGCGGCCACTCGCCGAAGGTGATGCCGGCGGGCGGGGCACCGAGTCTCTTGCCCTCGAGGTCCTTGGGCTCGGTGATGCCGCGGCTCCTGCGAGCGACGATCGCGAAGGGTGGCTTGTTGTAGACCATGAACACCGCTTTCAGGGGCGGCGACGGATGCTGATCCCGATACTTGATAAGGGTGTTGATATCCGCGAGTCCCATCTCGTAGGCGCCGGACGCGACGCGGGTGATCGGTTCGAGCGCGCTCGTCGCCTCGTCCACAGTGACCTGGAGTTCCTGGGCCCTGAAATATCCCCGGTCCTGGGGGAGGAAAAACGTCGCGGCCAATCCTTCGAGGCGCCCGTCGAGCGAGAACTTGATCGCGGTCTGCGCCGAGGCACGCCATGGCGCCATGCATGCAAGCGCTGCCCCGACGAGACAGGCACGCCGATCTATCCGCGAGCGATTGAGGAGGCCCATCAATGTTGCCTCTCCGTCG
>VAZQ01000120.1:11913-24387 GCA_005883115.1 Alphaproteobacteria bacterium
GCGAGATCGCGCCTCGTGGGCGTCCTTCACAGATTTCAAACACCGCAACCTGCCACTTTGTGCCCGCACGCGAGTTATTCTTCGACCCGATCACATGAACCACTGTTAACATTAGTGAGGCTCAGCGGACTCGAGCCCCTGCGAACCGTCATGATCCCAGACACGAACATTGGCGAGGCCGCGGATGCCGTGCCCCTCTTCAGCGCTCCCTATGCGCTCGCCGACGAGGTGATGGCGGCCGGCCTGCTCGATGAGGCCCCTCGCGGGAGCGAGGCCGAACGGCGGATCGATGCCTACGCGAGGCGCCTCGTCGAGGGCATTCGGGGGAAGGCCGGGGGGCTCGGCGGCATTGAAGATTTTCTTCACGCCTACTCGCTTTCCACAAAAGAGGGGCTCGCTCTCATGGTCTTGGCGGAGGCGCTCCTGCGGGTGCCCGATGCCGCGACCGCCGACCGGCTGATCGAGGACAAGCTGGCGACCGGCGAATGGTCATCGCACCACGTCAAGTCGAGCGCGCTCTTGGTGTCGGCCTCCGCCTGGACCCTCGGCATGACCGCCCGCATCATCCATCCCGGCGAGACCCCGGACACCATTCTGGAAAGCCTGATCAAACGACTCGGCATTCCCGCCGTGCGCGCGGCCACGCGGCAGGCGATGCGGTTGCTCGCATCCCATTTCGTGCTCGGACAGACGATCGAGGAGGCGCTCGCGCGCGCCCGCACTCACGGCGAGCTGCGCTACTCCTTCGATATGCTAGGGGAGGCGGCGCGCACGAGAGCTGATGCCGAGCGCTATTTCGGCTCCTACGCCCATGCCATTGACGCCATCGCCGCGCATGCCGGCGATGGCGCGAACTGTCCTGGCATTTCCGTCAAGTTTTCCGCCTTGCATCCCCGCTTCGAGGCGGTCTCGCGCGACCTCGTTCTCGCCGAGCTCGTGCCGAAGGTGCTCGAGCTTGCGCGCAAGGCCCGCGAACATGGCCTCGGTTTCACCGTGGACGCAGAGGAGGCTGATCGGCTCGAGCTTACTCTTGATGTCGTCGCAGCGGTGCTCGCCCACAGCTCGCTGCGCGGTTGGGACGGATTCGCGCTGGCCGTGCAGGCTTATCAGAAGCGCGCGCCTGCGCTGATCGACTGGATCGAGGAAACCGCAAGCAGGTTGCGGTGCCGACTGACGGTGCGGCTGGTCAAGGGCGCCTACTGGGATACCGAAATCAAGCGTGCGCAGGAGCGCGGCCTTGCCGACTATCCGGTGTTCACGCGCAAGGCGATGACTGATCTCTGCTACACGGCTTGCACGCGCAAGCTGCTTGCGGCGCGGCCGCGGCTTTATCCGCAATTCGCCACCCACAATGCGCTCACCGTAGCAAGCGTGATCGAGGATGCCGGCGGCGTTGAAGGCTATGAGTTCCAGCGCCTCTACGGCATGGGCGAGTCGCTTTACGAACTCTTGCTCGCCGACCACCCACAGGCGGCCTGTCGGGTCTATGCTCCAGTCGGCGGCCACCGCGATCTTCTCGCCTATCTGGTGCGGCGCCTCCTGGAGAATGGGGCGAACTCCTCTTTCGTCTCGGTCGCTGCCGACCCGGCGGTGCCGATCGACTCCATTCTCGAACGCCCGCAGAACCGGATCGGCGATGCCCATCGCGCGCGCCACCGCAATATCCCATTGCCGCGCGACCTTTATGGCACGCAGCGCCGCAACTCCTCCGGCGTGGAATTCGGCGACCGGACGAGCCTCGATGCGCTGCTCGCCGAGATCCGTGATGCCCGGCCATCGGTCGAGGCCGTGCCGCTCGTCGATGGCGCGAGCCGTCCCGGAATCGGACGCTCGGTCGTCTCGCCGATTGACGGCAAGGTGATCGGCCGGGTCGGCGAAGCCGACGAGGCGCTTGCGCCGGCGGCCATGGCGGCCGCGCAGGCGGGCTTTGCCGCATGGACCACGAGCGCCATTGAGGTGCGCTCGGGCGTGCTCGAACGCGCGAGCGATCTCCTGGAAGCGCGGCGCGGCCGACTGATCGCGTTGTTGCAGGCGGAAGGCGGCAAAACGCTCGACGACGCGCTCGCAGAGGTGCGCGAGGCGGTCGATTTCTGCCGTTATTACGCGCTCGAGGCACGGCGCAGGCTCATCCCGCGAGCGCTGCCGGGCCCGACGGGCGAGGCGAACGAGCTTCGCTACCGCGGACGCGGCGTGTTCGTCTGCATCAGCCCCTGGAATTTTCCGCTCTCGATCTTTCTCGGTCAGATCACCGCCGCGCTGGTGGCCGGCAATACCGTGGTGGCGAAACCGGCGGAGCAGACGCCACTCGTCGCTGCCGAGGCCGTGCGCATCCTGCATGAAGCCGGAATTCCAGCGAACGCCCTGCATCTATTGCCGGGCGATGGCAAGGTCGGGGCCGCCTTGGTGGCGGATCGCCGCGTCTGCGGCGTCGTATTTACCGGCTCGACCGAGGTCGCACGCGCCATCCATCGCGCGCTGGCAAGCAAGGATGGCGCGATCGTGCCGCTGATCGCGGAAACCGGCGGCATCAATCCGATGATCGTCGACGGAACGGCGTTGCCCGAGCAGGTCACCGACGACGTCATCACCTCGGCATTCCGCTCGGCCGGCCAGCGCTGCTCGGCGCTTCGTCTGCTTTGTGTGCAAGAGGATCTCGCGGAATCCCTCGTGCAGATGATCGCCAGCGCCGCGCGCGAGCTCAATCTCGGCGATCCGCGCGAGCCTTCCACCCATGTCGGGCCGGTGATCGACGCCGAGGCGAAAGAGAAGCTCGACCGCTGGATCGCTTTCGCTGGGGTCGCTTCAAGGCGCTGCCGGCGAGGGGGACTTATGTGCTGCCGGCGATCATCATGCTCGACCGCGCAAAAGATTTGCGACAGGAGGTGTTCGGGCCGATCCTGCACGTCGTGCGTTGGCGCGCGGGCGAGATCGACTCGCTGCTCGAGGAGCTTGCGGGAAACGGCTACGCGCTCACGCTGGGCATCCATTCCCGCATCGATGCCGTCGTCGAGCATATCGCGGGGCGGCTTCCGCATGGCAATGTCTACGTCAATCGCAGCATGATCGGCGCCGTCGTCGGCACGCAGCCGTTCGGCGGCAGCGGACTCTCCGGCACCGGGCCGAAGGCCGGCGGTCCGAATTACCTCGAGCGATTTGCCGCCGAGCAGGTGGTCACCGTCAACACCGCGGCTGCCGGTGGCAATGCCTCTCTGCTCGCTACGGAAGAATAGCGCGCGCGGGGCTGACTCATTCGTTAACCCACTCGCGAGCGGTTGGCGGTATTCTGAGCCGGCATGACTGATTCGCTCGACCGCCTGCATCAGGCCGTCATGGCCGCCCGCAGCGCCGATCCCGCCTCCTCGCGGACGGCGCGGCTATTGCGCGCCGGCCGCAGCAAGATGGCCAAGAAGCTTGCGGAAGAAGCCGTCGAGGTGGTGATCGATGCCATGCACGGCGACTCTGGTGCGGTCGTGCGGGAAAGCGCCGATCTGCTCTACAATCTTGTCGTGCTGTGGGTGGCCTCCAACGTGCATCCGAAGGACGTATGGACGGAGATGGAGCGGCGGGAGCGGCTCCTGGGCATCGCAGAGAAACTTCCCAAGGAGCGTGTCGACGCTTCATTGCGGCGCAAGGTGGTCGCGCTCGATCGCAGCCGGGTGCGCAAGCGGCGTTGATGCGCATAGGACGGCCCTCGTTGGCCGTTTGCCTGCACAGGCCCTTCCAAGCCGATTGCGGCTCCTGCCACGACCTCGATATGGTCCCCCTGTGTTACGCAAGCTTTACGACTGGACATTGGAAAAAGCCGCCAGCCCCGCGGCGGAGCTTTGGCTGGCCGTTATCGCTTTCATCGAGAGTTCGGTATTTCTGATACCAGCGGACGTACTTTTCGTGCCGATGGCGCTCGCAGTCCCGAAGCGGGCATACCGATATGCTTTGATCGCGACGTTGGCTTCGACAGCGGGCGGGGTTGCGGGTTATTACCTCGGGCACTTCGCCTATAGCGAAATAGCGAAGCCCGTGTTGGAGATCTACGGCAAGCTCGAAGCATTTGAGCAGCTGCGATCTTCGGGAAGCAAAGACGCGGTCCTGCTCATGCTCGTGACCTCCGGACTGGCTCATTTGCCGCCGATCAAGGTCGTGACGATCCTTTCCGGTGTGGTGGGCATCAATATTTGGGTATTCATTGTTTCATGTCTGGTTGCCCGCGGTGCTCGGTTCTTCGTTTTGGCCTGGGCTTTCGAGCGATACGGCGAGCCCATCCGTCATTTCATTGAGCGGCGGTTGGGATTGCTTGCCGGTGCAGTTGCCGCTCTGGTGATCGTCTTGTATGTGATCGCTCGTTACGCGCTTTGATCGATCCGTTCTGAAGTTCCAAGCCTCCTCAATTTTGCCACGCGCCGCGCCGAGTCTGCGCCCGGCTGTGATGTCACGGGATTGAGATGACCAGCCCTTCTGAAAAGCTTGACACGGGTGTCTCCGCGGCCGTCGCGTGTGCGCTCGTCGCTGCATGCGTCGTTCTCTTGGCCGTCTCCGTCCTCGCGCAAGAGGTGCGGCCTCCGAGCGACATTCCGATCGCTGCCAATCCGCCAGCGGCATCGGAACCGAATTCCACCCCGCGGCCGGGTTTGGTCGATGCCGTCGGCCGTTGGCTCGAGGATGGTACGACGAAGCTCAAGTCCGATTTTCAGGGTGCGCAGCAGACGTTGGATCAACTCGCGGACCAAACCCGCGACGCCGCCAAGGACGCAACCGGCGCGGTGATCGGACTGCCGAACGCGCGCATCGTGCCGGTGCGCGAGCGCTGTCCCGTGGCTGGAAATGGCGGGCCCGACTGCCAGGCAGCCGCAACGACGGCCTGCCGCGGCAAAGGTTTTGGCACCGGCAAGAGCCTCGACACCCAGTCGGAGCAGAAGTGCCCGGCGCAGGTCTTGCTCACCGGCCGCGCGCCGAACGACGGCGAATGCAAGACCGAGACGTTCGTCACGCGCGCGCTTTGTCAATAGTCCCGCCGCAAGCATCGCGGTGCCTTTGCGGGCACGCGCAAGCGTGCGCAAAGCGATAGCGTCGTCGAGCTAGACAGCTCCCGCGTCCTCTGCCGTAATGGCTCCATCGCCTGACTGAGCGGAGTGTTCGGTGAATCTCCATGCCCTGCTGCTCGAACGGGAGGCTGCCGGTCATCCAGTGACCGTCGGCGTGATCGGTGCAGGCAAGTTCGGCACCATGTTTCTGGCGCAGGCGCGGCTAACGCGCGGAATGCGCGTGCTCGCGGTTGCCGATCTCGATCCCGCGCGCGCGCGTCGCCAGCTGCGCATTGCCGGGTGGGACGATGAAGCGGTTGGCGCGACCTCGCTGGCGGAGACGCTCGCGGACGGCCGGACGCATGTGACGCAAGACGCCGAGGCGGTCATCGCGTTTCCTGAGATCGAGGTGATCGTCGAGGCGACCGGCGTCCCGGGGGCGGGCATACGCCACGCCTTGAGTGCGATCGCGCACGGCAAGCATATCGTCATGGTCAATGTCGAGGCGGATGCGCTCGCCGGTCCGCTGCTGGCGCGCAAGGCCAAAACCGCCGGCGTGGTCTATAGCCTCGCCTGGGGCGATCAGCCCGCGCTTATTTGCGAGCATATCGACTGGGCGCGCGCCTGCGGCTTCACCGTCATCGCCGCCGGCAAGGGCACCCGTTACGAGCCGCACTATCGCCGCTCCACGCCGGACACCGTGTGGGACATTCTCGACAAGTATCTTTCGATCAGCGATCGCAATTCGATCAATCCAAAGATATTCAACAGCTTCGTCGACGGCACCAAGTCGGGCATCGAGATGACCGCGGTGTGCAACGCGACCGGGCTCGTGCCGCAGAGCGATGGATTGGGCTTCCCGCCGGCGACGCGCTTCGAGCTCGCCGACGTTTGCAAGCCGAAGGCGGCGGGCGGCACGCTCGAGAAGGCCGGCGTCACCGAGGTCGCCTCCTCGGTTTATCGCGACGGCCGCGACGTGCCGCATCATCTCGCGCTTGGCACCTATGTCGTGTTCGAGGGCGAGAGCGAGTACGCGCGGCGCTGCTTCAATGAATATGCGATGCTGCCGGACAAAACCGGGCGCTACGCCGCGCTCTACCGGCCGATCCACATGATCGGGCTCGAGCTCGGCATCTCGGTCGCCAGCGTCGCCTTGCGCAAGGAGCCGACCGGCGCGCCGACGGGCTTCCGCTCCGACGTTGCCGCCACGGCCAAGCGAACGCTCAAGTCTGGCGAGGTGCTCGACGGGGAAGGCGGCTTTTGCGTTTGGGGCAAGCAGATTCCGGCCGCGCGCTCGCTCGCGCAAGGCTTGCTGCCGCTCGGGCTCGCGCATCAGGTCAAGCTCAAACGCGACATCGCCGAGGGGGAGTGCCTGCGCTGGAGCGACGTTGCCTATGACGAAAACGATTTCGCCGTGAAGGTGCGGCGCGAGATGGAGGCGGCCTTTGGCCGGCCGAATGTTGAGGCCATCGCACCGGGCCGTCATTCCGGGGCCCGAGCGTAGCGAGGGAATCCATAACCACAGCCCGCGATTATGGATTGCGGGTTCGCGCCTTCGGCGTGCCCCGGAATGGCGGCAGATAGACATCATCACCGCTCGCGCGCATCCCCCATCGCTCGAGCAGCGCCCGCGCCCGCGTCCGCGTATGCGAATGAGTCCCGAGGAAGCGCGCCAAATCCTCGGGGGTATCGATATCGAGCGCGACGCGCGGCAGCTTCAGCACTTTCGGTTCAATGCCGCAGCGCCTGGCCGCGGCGAGATGAGGCAGAAAGCTGTCCGCCCCGAAGGTGAGCGGCACGGCATCGGCCGGAGAGCAGAGAACCGCGTTGGAGCCGCGCTCGTCGTGCGCCGGCACGATGATGAAGGCGGGTGCATCGCGACGAAGTGCGTCGCGGTGCGCGTCGATGAGTTGCCGGATGTCTTCTTCTTGCACGAGCGGAATGTCCCCCGGCACGGTGAGCATCGCTTGCCTTGCCAGCCGCCTGGCGGCGGCCGCGACGGCGCCGGTATGGCCTTCGCGCGCGCCCTCGCTCAACACCTGCGCGCCGTGTCGCGGCGCAATGGCCGCCGCCGCGGGGTCCGCCGTCACCACGAAAATGCCGGCGAGCTCGCGCATACGGGCCAATGTCGCCAGCACGTCCTCGAACATCGCCAGCGCCAATTCCTGTCGCCGCGTCGCACCGAGGACGCTGGCGAGGCGCCCCTTGGCGTCACCCGTCTCCTTGATCGGAACGACGGCGTAGAGGCTACACTGCACATTCATGCGCTGACCTTGGCCAAGGCGTCGGCGCTGGCGAGGACGCGTCGTGCCAGCGTCTCGCGATCTGCAAGCGTCGTCATGAGCGTGTGCGCCGGCGTAACCGGAATGCCGAGCTTTTCCGCCTCGGACGCGTCAACGCGGTCGAGCACATAGCCATCGAGCAGGTCTTGATAGCGTCGCGCCACCGCCACCGCGCTGACCTCGAGGCCGAGCTCGGACATCATCTTGGCGGTCGGCCCCTTGACCGCGCGTCCGCCGATGATCGGCGATACCGCCACGACCGGCGCCGCTGCGTGCGCGATCGCCTCGCGCAACCCCGCCACCGCAAGAATCGGCCCGATGCTCAGAAACGGATTGGACGGGCAGATCACGACCGTGCGCAGGCGCGGGTCGCGCAGCGCCGCGAGCAGGTCGGGATGCGCGCGGGCGCTTGCGGCGCCATCATATGCGATCTCCTGGATCGGCGGTGCGCAACGCCGCCGCACGAAATAATCCTGGAAATCGAGCCAGCCCTCCTCGGTGCGCAGGCGCGTGCGGACTTTGTCGTCGGTCATTGGCACCAGCCGGGCGGCAACGCCCAACCGGCGGCAAAAATCAGCGGTGATGGCGGACAAGGCTTCGCCCGCCGCGCGCCGGCGCGTGCGCTCGACATGGGTGGCAAGATCCCCATCGCCGAGCGCAAACCATGTTTCGCCGCCGAGTGCTGCGAGCGCGTCCATGAAGGTCCATGTCTCGTTGCGCCGGCCCCATCCGCGTTGCGGATCGTTCAGCCCGGCGAGCGTGTACATGATGGTGTCGAGATCGGGCGAGATCATGAGCCCGAGATGCTCGAAATCGTCGCCGGTATTGCCGACCAGCACGAGATCGTCGCCCGGCACGACGCGGCTCAACCCCAGAGCGAGCTTGGCGCCGCCAATCCCGCCGCACAGCGCGACCACCAGGTTGCGCTTGCCGGCAGCGCTCATCGAAACAGGTCCTCCTCGGCCGGGCGGATCAACGCGGCGCCGGGGGTGGGCGCCTGCGACCAGGTGAGCCCGCGCACAAGCACGGCCGGCCGGCCTTCGTCCGCTTGTCCCATCACGAGCGACGCGGCGCTGGCGATCTCGTCGGCGAACCCGGTTTGCGTCACGCGCAGTTCGCGCCCGAACAGGTCGGGCCGCCCGCGCATGTCGAGGAGCGCGGGCAGCCCCGCGACGCCGAGCGCGACGCCGACCGTGCCCTGACGCCATGCCCGCCCCCAGCTGTCGCTGATGATGACGCCGAGCCGGTTGCCGAAATGCGCGGCGAGCTGTTCATGCAGTCTCCGCGCGGAGGCATCCGGATCGCGCGGCAGCAACAGCACGGGCTCGGCTGCGATATCCGCCTCGATATTGGAGCGGTCGACGCCCGCATTTGCCATGACGAAGCCGAGCCGGTGCTCGACGATCAGCACGCCCGGCCGCTTGCGCACCACGCGCCGCGATTCCGCGAGGATGACTTCGACCAAACGCGGATCCTTGTCCACCTCGGCGGCGAGGTTTGCCGCGCGCGGCGAAGGGTGGATTTTTGCGAGATCGACGTAACGTCCTTCCGCCTTGGACACGATTTTCTGCGCCACGACGACAATGTCGCCGTCCGCCGGCGCCAGCTCATTGTTCTCGCAGGCGCCGATCATGAGACGGGCAAGGTCATCGCCCGGCCGGACCATGGGAATGTCGGGAAGTGGCGTCAGCGTGATCACGGCCGGCCTCGCCTTGCGCCCGCCACTCTACCAATGAACCCCGCGTGGTCCACCGCTGGCCTCAGGGATGATCCTGCGCGGCCGAACCAGTATGATGGCGCAATGCGGCCGATTCCGTTGGGAGCGAAGGGAATCTTCAAGCTGCGCGTCACGCCCGCGCACCTCGCCAACCAGTTCAAGGACGCGATGCTGCCGCCGGTCTTCGCCACGCCCATGATGATCATGGCGATGGAGAACGCTGCGCTCAACGCCATTCGCGCTTATCTCGATCCGGGCGAGAGCGCGGTCGGCACCGCCGTCGATGTCCGCCATCTGGCGGCGACGCCCGCTGGACACGAGGTGACCGCCGAAGCCGAAGTCACCCGCGTCGACGGCCGCCGTGTCGAATTCGACGTCAAAGCGCGCGACGAGAAGGAGGAGATCGGCCGCGGCACCCACGAGCGCATGGTGATCGACATGCGCCGCCTCGATCAACGGCTGTCCGGCAAGAGCAAGGCGAAGGCGTAAGTAGGCTCGATCGGGCGCAGGGTTCCGTTTCACTTGCCGCGCGGGACGTTCAGGCTGGCATCGAAGAATCGCACCGCCGCCTCGCCGACCTGCGCATGGATACTGGCCCGCTCGACCCCGGGCGCGTCGATGCAGGCCTGCGGGAATTCATTCCGGCCGGTTTCGTTGCACTCGTTGACGAAGATGTCGTGGTCGACGCGGCCGGGGATGACGTGAAGCTCCGCGTGCTCCGCGTGTCGGGCGGCGAACTCGGCGTTCTCCGCGGGTGGCGCCTGGGTATCGGCCGCGCCGACCGTGATGTAGGCCGGCACTTTGAGCTGCCGCAGTCCGGCTTCATCCATGCCGAAGGCCTGGACGATGCCGGGCGCCATCGCGAAGGCAGCCTTGATGCGTTTGTCGTGTACGTCGAGCGCCGGGCTCGCATCGAGCGGCAATTCGTTGCGCAGATAATCCGGCACCATCTGATTGTTTCGCCAGCCGCGCTGGAACGCGAGATATTTTTCCGGATTGATTGTTGTGCCGGCGACCCACAGCGCCGTGAAGCCGCCTTGCGAATGGCCGGCAACACCGATGCGGCTTGCGTCGATCAATCTGCCCCAGCTCGGATTATTGAGCAGATAGCTGATGGTAAGGCTGATGTCGCGCGGCCGTTGCCAGAGCTTGTTCGCGAGATAGGCAATCGTCGAGTCATACGTATTGGCACGATAATGATTGAGCGCGACGACGATGTAGCCGCGCGCCGCCAGAAACTCGGCGAACCAGGCGTAGTAGAGGCCGTTGCTGCCGCGTCCATGGGAGAACATGACGAGCGGACGCTTCGCGCCGCCGGTGGCCGGCTCGGCATCGTTGTAGAGCTCGAGATTGCTGAAGAAGGGCATGACGAAACGCGCAGCGGCGCGCTCGCGGACGGCGGCGGGATAGAACATGGTCACCGCCAGATGTCGGTTGCCGTCCGCGACATAGTCGAGCTGTTGCATCCCGACGGGGAAAGCGGCGCTGGTCTGCGCCGATGTTGCAGTGTGAGCGGCGGCCAGCAGCGCCGCGCTCATGGCGAGGCGTGCCGCTGCCGATCGCGGAGAGGCAGGCAGGAGAAAATTCCGGCCTGACGCCGGCACATCGCGCATGTTCTCTCCTCCCATACAATGCAAGCAGCGCGCCCGCCTGTGGTATGCAACGCCGTCTTCCTATAAGCAATTGCAATGAGCGCCTTACGTTCGATCGTGCATCCGACGGACTTTTCCGATCTGAGCGCGACCGCATTCGCCCACGCGTTGCGCATCGCGCTCGCGGCGCGCTGCAAACTCTATCTGCTTCACGTCTCCCAGTACGACGCCGCCGAGGCGCTGGCCTTCCCGCAGGCGCAGCGCCTGCTCGCGCAATGGGGCCTCTCCGAGGAGGACGACGCTGCGTGGGTCGTCGCCGGCAAGCTCGGTATCGAGGTCGAAAACATTCGTCTCAAATTGCAGGAGCCGATGCGGGCCATCGCCGACTTTCTGAGCGCGCATGACAGCGAGCTTGTGGTGCTCGCAACCCATGGGCGCGACGGCGTTGCGCATTGGCTCGAGGGTTCGGTCGCGGAGGCCGTTTTTCGCCGCTCGAGAATCCCGACGCTGTTTATTGCGCCGGGCGCGCGCGGCTTCGTCGATCAGGTCAGCGGCGATGTTAAGCTGCGCCGCGCCTTGGTTCCGGTCGATTTCTCTCCGCCTGCGGGCCGAACGGTCGAAACCATTCAACGCTTCGGCCGCCTTCTGACCGGCGCGAGCTTGGCCGTCGATCTCCTTCACGTCGGGGATGCGGCGCCGCCGGTCGGCGCGAATGCGCCCGGCTTGCCACCCGTGATCATTCGCTCCGGTCACGTCGTGCAATCGATCGTGGACGCGGCCATCGAATTCGATGCCGACTTGATCGCCATGCCGACGGCGGGGCACCACGGCGTGCTTGATGCGCTGCGCGGCAGCACCACCGAGCGCGTCATCCGCCACGCGCCATGTCCGGTGCTCGCTCTCTCCGTGCCATCCTGACGCGGCGCATCGTCGCTTCCCGGAGGCCGGACTTGGCCGGCGTTGGGCGTCGAGTAAGATCGCCGGGTGAACTATAAGCGAGGGGAACGCCCATGACCGACACCGTCGCCACGGCGCAGCCGTGGTACCGCGCACTCAACCGCCACCAGTGGAATATCCTGCTCGCCGCCAATCTCGGCTGGCTGTTCGACGGCTTTGAGTTGTATGCGCTGTTCTTGACCGTCGGTCCCGCGATGCGTGCGCTGCTTGATCCCGCGCAGTATCCGCAGATCCCCGCCTATATAGGTACCGTCGTCGCCATCACGCTGCTCGGTTGGGGGATCGGCGGCATCGTCGGCGGCGTGCTTGCCGATTACATCGGCCGCAAACGCACGATGATTTTGGCAATACTCGCCTATTCAGTCACCACCGGGCTGACCGCGATCTCGTTCGACTGGATTTCGTTCGCGGTTTTGCGGTTCCTCGTCGGCATCGCGATCGGCTCGGAATGGGCGACCGGCTCCTCGATGATGGCCGAGCTATGGCCGGACCATGCCCGCGGCCGTGGCGCGGGCCTCATGCAGTGCGGCATCGGCATCGGCAACTTCGTCGCGTCTTTCGTGTGGCTCTATGTGGGCGCGCTCGGCCCCGACTCGTGGCGCTACCTGTTTCTCATCGGCATCTTGCCGGCGCTGCTCACCTTGTGGATCCGCACCTCCATCCCGGAATCGGGCAAGTGGGAGCACACCAACGCGCGACGCAAGGCGGCGCGCGAGCGCCAGCGCAGCGGAACGGTGTTGGCTGCGGAGGAGCACGCGCTCACCCGCTTCACCGCTGCGGATCTGTTCGTTAATGCGGAGATCCGGCGCCGCACGGTCATCGCGCTGTTGCTGTCGCTGACGACGACGCTCGCCTGGTGGGGCATCTCGTCGTGGCTGCCGCCCTATGCCGCCTCGCTCGCGGCGAAG
>VAZQ01000510.1:0-3387 GCA_005883115.1 Alphaproteobacteria bacterium
CTTCAATAAAAAGATTTGAGGGCGATGCCTGCAATAGATGTGGAAACTTTACGATCGTTCGCGATGGCAATCGCCTCAAGTGCAATACGTGTGGGTTGGTGACGGGCGCCTTGGACGTGGTGGGAAGTGTCTAAATGTGCGCTCCTGCGGCTGGAGGGTTTTCGTTACATTCAAAGTAAAAAATAGGATCAGCGCAGATGACTTGATTTGTCCAAATACCAACGCCGAGGCGTAGCCTCGGCGTTGGCACCCGCGAAGCCCCGTCAAGGTACTTGCGGGGCGTCGAGAAAGCAGAATCGCTTCCTCGCCAGCACGAGTAGTAAAGCGATTTTGCCCCAAGACGTCCAGCGGAGCCTTGACGTTCTCTACAGAGGAGATCGTCAACATGGCGAACAATTTGTTTATTTCCTACGACCTGTATCAGCCCGGCCAGAACTACGAACTTGTTGCGAAAGCGATCAAAGAGCTAGGATCGTGGGCCAAAGTCCAGAAGTCCTTTTGGTATGTGCGAAGCAATCTTTCATCGTCGCTAGCATGCCAGCGCGTCTGGCGCTCAATGGATAACAACGATTCGCTCATCGTAGTGGATGCGACGAATAACACAGCAACTTGGCAGAATATTTCGCCAGAGGTCGCGAAGTTCATACAACAAGCCTGGCTCGTTCAAGCGGCCTGATCAGCGGGCGGCCTCAGGGCCCCCCTTTCCTGAGCCCGAGTAGCCGTCAGCGAATGGGGTTGATGTCGACCCAACGAGAGCCTGTCGGAGAGGTTCAGATCGCCCGACTGGGCCGCATGCTGTGTGGCGTGACGAGACCAAGTCAATGAGCGGGCAAGATTTCCGCCTCGGCGATGCGTTCATCTACGTCCACTTTGCTGCTATCGTAAGGTTTGGCGGCGTGCGCACCGGCGTTATGCCGGCTGCCGCTCGCACCGGTCCCGGTGACCATGGATTCCTCATTCGCAGAGCTCGTTGACAATTGGCATGACTTCGACCTTTTGATCGGCACGGCCGCGGCGACCTTGGTCGGCCTCATGTTCGTTGCCGCTTCGATCGGCGCGAGCGTCTTTACCGAGAAGAGCCGGGCTGCGATGCAGGCCTTCATCAGCCCGACCGTGGTGCATTTCACCACCGTACTAGTCATCGCTGTCTTGGCCGTGGTGCCGACTCACGAGTGGCTGACGCTCGCCGGCTTGCTGGCGCTTGTCGGGCTCGCCGGCGCGATCTATTCCGCCAAGCTGTGGATCCAGCTCTTCGTCCACCGCCGCTTCGACGTGGACATCGTCGATCGCTTGTTCTACGCGGCGATCCCGCTGTTGGGCCATCTGCTCTTGTTGCTCGCCGCATTCTTGCTGTTACGCCAATCGGAAGCGGGGCTCGACTGGCTCGCCGCTGGACAGATCACGCTTCTGCTCGCCGGAATTCGCAACGCCTGGGACATGATGATTTGGATCGTCATCAGGGCTCCCACAGCCGACGTGGGTAGCCGCGACGATACGTAGCGGTTCCGGCGCAATACACGCGCACCCCCTCCGCCTTTCGAATGCAGCGCCCATTTGATAGCATTCAGTGCGCGCGAGGCGGTTGCGCTCTGTGAGGAAGGCCACCATGGCGGACACGGACACTAAATGGACGATCAAAGGGCGTGAATTCGTCAACTGCAACTGCTCCTACGGGTGCCCGTGCCAATTCGACGGCTTGCCGACATATGGACATTGTCAAGCGGTCGCAGGGTTCGAGATCGAGCGCGGGCATCACGGCTCGACCAAGCTCGACGGGCTAAGGTTCGTCAGCATCTTGCGCTGGCCCGGGGCCATTCACGAGGGCAAAGGTGAAGCGGCAGTGGTGATCGACGAGCGGGCGACGGAAGCGCAGCGGACAGCACTGCTGCGCATCGTCAGCGGCCAGGATACGGAGCCGGGGGCAACCATCTTCAACGTGTTCGCGTCCACGTTGGAAAAAGTGCATGATCCGATCTTTGCCCCGATAGAGTTTGAGGTTGACGTAGCCGCACGAAAGGCGCGCCTGGTCGTGCCCGGAGTGACGGAAGGCCGCGGTGAGCCGATCCTCAATCCGGTGACCGGGGCGCAGCACCGCGTGCGCATCGACATGGTCGGTGGGTTCGAATACACCCTTGCCGAAATTGGGCGCGGCTGGAGCAAGACCTCGCGCCCGATTCGGCTGGAGCTTTCCGACTCCTATAGCCAATTCGCCGAAATTCATCTCTGCCAAAGCGGCATCGTGCATTAGCGCCACATGACCGATGCGGCAATCGAGGCCGTGCTGCGGCGCGATCGGCTGATCGTCGCCGCGGCTCTCGCCCTCATGACTGCGCTCGCCTGGGCCTATGTCTGGCCCGCGACACCCCGCCCGGGAAACCGCTGTCCGGCACAATTGCGTCACTCGCTGCCTGCGGTAAATTGCACCGAACCAGCAACTCCTCAGGTCTACGAGGACGCAGTGCCGATCAAGACCGGCGTCTCGAGAGCATGTTCGGTTTTCTTATTGGTCCAGCTCGCGGCTGCCGGTACCGGCTGCTCGGAGTTCGGATTTGGGCGGGACAAGGCCGTCGATCCCAACCTGTTCCCGGAAAACTACAAGAAGGACGTCCTGGCGTACGTAGAAAGCCATCCGGCTGAGCTGCTCAACGCGCGCGATGCCACCATCTCCGCGCCCGCCCTCAGACAATTCGGCGGCGAAAGCCGATATTTCGTCTGCCTTCGCGCCGATGCACCGGATGGGCGCAAAGAGAAGATGGTGATCTTCTTCTCGGGGCGCATCAATCGACGCTGAGAGCAACCAGTGCAACGCGGTCCAGTATCAGCCGTTTCCCGAGTTCTTGGCGCAGCTCCGCGAGCTCAAACAGAAGAAATGAGCGCGAGGAGTCTCAGGCAGCGGTCAGCGCATGGCGGATCATGCGGGCGATTTCCGCCTTGCTGTACGGCTTAGCAAGCAGAAGCACGCCGGGATCGAGACGCCCGTGATGGAAAATCGCGTCTTCGGTATAGCCCGACGTGAACAGTACCTTCATTCTGGGCCGACGCTTCACCACCTCCTCGGCAAGCTCACGACCGTTCATCGAGCCCGGCATGATGACGTCGGTGAACAGCAGGTCGAAGGACTCGCCGCGCTCGAGGACGGCCAGCGCCTCAGCGCCGCTCGCCACCGAGATCGTCTGGTAACCGAGGCTCTGGATCTGGGTCGTGACGGATTTGCGAACCAAGGCGTCGTCCTCCACCACGAGGATGGTTTCCATACCACCCTCGATCAATGACGGGGCAGCGGCCTCGACGACTTCCTCAGGCGCACTCGCGCGCGGCAGATAAAGCTTGATTGTGGTGCCGTGTCCCTCCTCGCTGTAGACGTTGATGTGTCCACCGGACTGCTTG
>VAZQ01000510.1:3408-3929 GCA_005883115.1 Alphaproteobacteria bacterium
GATCGAAGATCTTGTCGCGGATGCTCGCGGGAATACCGCCGCCGGTGTCGCTCACCGCGATCCTTACATAATCGCCAGGCGTAACCTCGGTGTACGCGCGGCTATATTTTTCGTCGAGCGCCACGTTCCTGGTCTCGAGCGTAAGCTTTCCGCCCTTGGGCATAGCGTCGCGCGCGTTGACCGCAAGGTTGAGCAATGCCGTGGTGAGCTGGGTGGGGTCGACAAGCGCGGGCCACGCATTCTCGTCCAGGCATGCCTCGATCTCGATGTGCTCCCCCAGCGTGGGTCGAAACAGTTTTTGAGCGTTGATGATGAGTGCGTTGGTGTCCGTTTCGCGCGGCTCCAACGGTTGTTTACGCGCGAAGGCAAGAAGGCGTCGGGTGAGCTCTGCCCCACGGCGGGCGGCGGCGGCAATCAACTTGGTCGCCTCCGATAGTTGTGGCTTATCGGCAACGCCATCAGCCAGAATGCTTATGATCGAGGTGATCGCCGTGAGTACGTTGTTGAAGTCGTGCGCGATG
>VAZQ01000511.1 GCA_005883115.1 Alphaproteobacteria bacterium
CCGATCAAGGTCAAGCCGCAGGACTTGGAAAAGCTGTTCGATGATGCCGAGCGCGGCGCCAACGCGACGCTCTCGATCGATCTCGAGAAACAGGAGATCAGGGGTCCGGACGGCGGCGTGGTGACATTCGACATCGATCCGCACCGCAAGCACTGCCTGCTCGAAGGTCTCGACGATATCGGCCTGACCATGGTCAAGCAGGACAAGATCGAGGGCTTCGAGCAGAAGTCAAAGTCCGCGCGGCCTTGGGTGTGAGAGAGCAGTCATGCGCGGGTTTAACCCGCGCATCCATCTTTTTCGCAAAAAGTTTTTTCAAAGATGGATGGATTGCCGAGTCAAGCCCGCCAATGACGACTTTAGTTTAGCGCCCGCGTGGTTTCGCGACGGCGGAAGTCAGATCACTCGCCCTTGTCTCACGCCGCCTCGACGTGGGCTACCTCATAGAGGCACGGCTCCGCCTCCTTCACGAGCTCGCCGAACCGCGGCCATTTCTTGCGGAACTCGGGTGAATGGTGCGCGGCCGCAAGCTTGTTGCGGTCGTTCCACTGGACGTAGTTCACGAGGTGGCTGCCGTCCTCGCTCTTGTGCAGGCTCACCGACACGAAGCCGGGTTGCGTCGCCATGAAGCGGGCGCGCTCGGCCATGAGTCGCATCACTTCGGTTTGATGCTGCGGCGGCACTTTGACCGTCGTGATTTGGGTCACGACGTCGTTGTTCTCGCGGATTTCGGGCATGGGCGTTCTCCTGCTTTCGCAGGAGATAACGCGCGTGCCGGAATGAAGTTTCCGTTTCCCTAGACGCGCTCGGCCTCGCGGCTGCGCGCCTCGATCGCTTGCGCGATGGCGACGGTGCGTCGCGCCATATCGGCGTGGAGCCGCTCGACCATACGGCCCTCGAGCTGCACGACGCCCTTGTCCCTGTTCTCCGGCAGGTCGAACGCGGCAATGATCTTCTTCGCCTGCGCGACCTCTTCAGCGCTGGGCGAGAAGGCTTGATTGCAGGGGGCGATTTGGTTTGGATGGATCAGGGTCTTGCCGTCGAATCCCATCGATCGCGCCTCGTTGCACTCTTGCGCGAAACCCTCCGCATTGGCGAGGTCGTTGTACACGCCGTCGACGATATCGAGGCCGAAGGCGCGCGCCGCCGCCACGCAGTTCATCAGCCAGGGCAACATCGCCGCGCGCCCGGGGGTGATCGCCGCACGCGTCTCTTTGGCGAGGTCGTTGGTGCCCATCACAAAAGCCGAAAGCCGCGTTTCGACATCCTGCGCCGCGGCTGCGATGTCGCGCGCGTTGAGCATGGCGAGCGGCGTTTCCATCATCGCCCACACGCGGATCTTCTGATCGGCGCTGATGTCGACGAGGCGCTCGGCCACGTCTTCGAGATGGCCGGGTCTCGACACCTTCGGCACCAGCACCGCATCGGGCTTGGCCTTGGCCACGGCGTTGAGATCGTCCAGCCACCATTGCGTGTCGAGACCGTTGATGCGCACGACGACTTCGCGCGGGCCGAAGACGCGAGCGGCAACTGCATCAGAGACCTGCGCGCGGGCACCGGGCTTGCCTTCGGGCGCAACCGAATCCTCCAGGTCGAGAATAACGGCATCGACCGGCAAGCTGCGCGCCTTTTCGATGGCGCGGGCATTGGAGCCCGGCATGTAGAGCACGCTTCGGCGCGGACGCACGATCATCTGTGCTGCCTCCAATTCATCAAAAGGTAGCTGCAACACGTGATGCGTGCCAGATTAACGGAGTTCGGAGAACTTACAAATGTGGGTTGCAGGCGCAGATGGCTGTCGTGCGGGATGGCTTGTGGTCTTCCGGTCCATAGATGGGCAACATCACAGGGTACGTCTAGCTAGATCGTTGGCTCATGTTTTCACCGCACCCGAACACCCAAAGATCGTGGCCGTTGATATTCCAATTGGACTCCTCCAGATCTCCCAACGTGGCGGTCGGGCTGCTGATCGAGCCTGCCGAAAGATTCTCGGTCGTGCGCGTCAATCCAGCATCTTTCCGCCGCCGTGCAGGGCCGCGCTTAAGGCCATCTCGTTTTTGGAGGCATGCGATATCGAGCGGGCACACTCTTTACCGCCCAAAAAATTGAGTCAACAAACGTTCAACATCCTAGCGAAAATTCGCGAGGTGGACGCTATCGCTTTAGAGTTCAGAGGTTCGATCTTCGAGTGCCATCCGGAGGTAAGCTTTTGGGCGATGAATGACAGTCAGGCAATGAGGTGGCCCAAGAAGCGTCGTAAACATCCAGATGGTCATAGCGGGAGCGGTTTGATAGAGCGTCGTCAGCTACTACTCCAGAACGGATATGGTGAAGACTTCCTGGCAAGCCGTCTCGGATTAACCAGAGACTGTGGTCCGGACGATTTCATGGACGCCTGCGCCGCAGCTTGGACGGCAGAGCGAATCGTAAACCGCAGAGGGGTCCGATTTCCGTCTACGTCTGATTTCGACGAGCTTGGCCCTGATATGGCGATCTGGGCATGATCATCGGTATGGGCAAGGTTCAGGCCGCCTTGCGCTTGGCTTCAATCAGCTTGCGGTTGATGAGGCATTCGGCGATCTGAATCGCATTGAGCGCGGCGCCCTTGCGCAGGTTGTCCGA
>VAZQ01000512.1 GCA_005883115.1 Alphaproteobacteria bacterium
GCTAATGACGAACGCCCCAGCGTGAGGCCGTGCCCTTCGCCTCACGCGGCGACGGCGGAAATCGGCCCGAGCTTATAGGCGTAGCGCTTGTCGAGGGCGAGCTCCTGCACAATGCGAATGCCCTTGGCGAGGGCCTCGCCCTCGAGATTGGTCAGCGGCTTGCGCAGATCGCCGGCCGGAAGCCCCAGCGCCTTCATCAGCGATTTTACCGCCACCGGATTGATCGCCGAATAGGTGAAGTGCAGCAGCGGCAGCAGCTTGAGATACATTGTCTTGAAATTTTCCGCCTCTGCGTAACTCGTCCACGGCGTCGAAATGGTCGCGAGCTCGGCGGGCGCGATATTGCCGGTCATGTTGGCGGTACCGTGGCCGCCGAGCGACATGGTGGGCACCACCAGGCCGAGATTGGGGCTGTCGCAGCACATGACCGATACTTTCGGCTTGGCGGCGAGCACTTGCGCGACTTGCCCGACGCGCGCGGTCGATTCCTTGTGCACGACATAGTTCGGATGCTGGAAGATGCGCAGCAGATGCTCCCAATGCAAATCGCTCTTCACCCGCGGCGGATTGTTGTAGATGCCGAGCGGCAGATCGGTCGCGTCCGCCACCTCGAGGAAGAAGCGTTCAATGTCGCTTTCCGGCGCGCAGATATAGGCGGGCGCTGCGAGGATCGCCCCGTCGGCGCCGTTCGCTTTGGCGAAGCGGACATTGGCGATGGTCGCCTCGGTGTTGTTGCCGGTGCAGCCGAAGAAGATCGGCATGCGCGGCGTCTTCATTTTTGCCGTCTCGACGATGATCTCTCTTTTTTCCTCTGCGGCGAGCATCGAGGTCTCGCCGGTCGAGCCCATGATCAGCACCGCGGACGTCCCGTGCTGTTCCTGGAATTTTAGCAAGGTCCGGAACGCGCCAAAGTCGACCGAGCCGTCCTTGTTGAAGGGCGTGATCAGCGCGACGAACGAGCCCGTCAGCATTTTTGTCGGCATTCGAGTTTCCCTCGCCAAAATCTCAGGCGAGCATATCATGCGGCTGGCGTTTTAGCATGCGCGGTCCGCAGGCCTATTCTGCGGCGGTCAATTCCGGCGGCGTGAAGGCGCGAACGGCCGACGTTCGACTTCCACTAGAGCCGTCTGGGCAGCGCAGCACTGCGCCAGCTTTGACGTGCCCTTGTCGAGGGTGAGCACGTTGGGGTTGCCGTGCCGCTCCGGTTCGCCCGCCGCATCCGCGGGATCGAACCAGGCGCCGGTCGCCATCACCACCACTCCCGGCATCACCCCCGCGTCAATGACGGCGCCCGCGAGACAGGCGCCGCGCGCGTTGAACAGGCGCACGACATCGCCGTCGCGAATGCCGCGCGCGGACGCGTCTTGCGGACTGATGCGCACCGGCTCCCGTTCCGCAATCTTGCGCCGGCGCGAGATCGGTCCGGGATCCATCTGCGCGTGCAGGCGGCTCGCCGGCTGGTGAGTGACGAGGTGCAGCGGAAAACGTTGCGCGGCGGTGCTGCCGAGCCACTCCGCCGGCGGGATCCAGGTGGGGTGGGGCGGGCAGTCCGGATCGGCGAACTCGGCAATCGCGTCGGAAGCAATCTCGATGCGTCCGGAGGGAGTTTTCAGCGGATGGCGTTCCGGGTCGCGGCGGAAATCCTCGAATAGCACGTAGTCGCGCTCGGGCGGCGGCAACTCGACGAAGCCCTCGGCCCAGAACTGCTGGAAGCCCGGGAGCGTCACACCCTTGGCGGTGGCGCTCGCGCGGACGCGATCGTAGACCCACTGGCACCAGCCCATCTCGTCGCGGTCTTCGGTGAACGCGCGCTCATAGCCGAGGCGCTGCGCCAGCGCGCGGAAAATATCAAAATCGTTCTTCGCATCTCCAATGGGATCGATGGCGCGGTGCATCGCGAGAATGAACGTGTCGCGGGAGGAGCCGCCAATGTCGTTGCGCTCGAGAAAGGTGGTGGCGGGAAGCACGATATCGGCGTGACGCGCGGTTGCCGTCCACCAGCTGTCGTGCACGATGACGGTTTGCGGCTTCTGCCAGGCGCGGCGCAGCCGATTGAGATCCTGGTGGTGATGGAAGGGATTGCCGCCGGCCCAGTAGATGAGGTGAATGTCGGGAAACGTGTAGCGGCGCCCATTGAAGGCGTAGCTCGCGCCGGGATTGAGCAGCATGTCGGCAATCCGCGCGACCGGAATCATGGCGCGCGCCGGGTTGAGCGGCAGCGGCATCTCCGGTCCCGCCACCTCGACGCGCGGCACGCCGGTGCCGTTGGTCGAGCCGTAGCCGAAGGCAAACCCGCCGCCGGGTAATCCGATGCCCCCCAGCATCGCCGAGAGCACGACCGCCGCCCAATAGGGTTGCTCCCCGTGATGCGCGCGCTGCAGCGACCAGGCGCAGCTGATGATCGTGCGCGCTGCCGCGGCGCGGTGCGCGAGCTCGTGGATGGTCTGCGCTGCAACGCCGGTGATCGCGGCCGCCCATTGCGCGTCTTTAGCGACGCCGTCGTCGAGCCCGAGCAGGTAGCGCCGGAAAGGCTCGAAGCCGGTGCAGTAGCGCGAAATGAAAGCCGCGTCATAACGCTCCTCCGTGAGAAGCGTGTGCGCCATGGCCAGCATCAGCGCGGTGTCGGTATTGGGGCGGATCGGCACCCATTGCGCGCCGAGAAAGTCCGGCGCATCCGACTTGAGCGGGCTGATGGACACGAAATCGATGCCGGCGTCCTTCGCGCGCCGCAGCCACATCTCCATGCTGTGGGTGCCGCCGCCGCCGAAGGTCACCTGGCCGTTCTTGAGCGGGAGTCCGCCGAAGGCAAGGATCAACCGCGTGTGCTTGACGATCGACGGCCAATCCGTGCCGTGGGCAATCGGCCCGAAGGTGCCGATCACGCGCGGCAAGACATATTGCGCCGCGCCGAAGCTGTAATTGGCGACTTGGTCGACGCAGCCGCCGCCGAGAAAGAGGAAGCGCCGCAGCAGGCTGCGGGCGCCGTGCACGTGGCCCGCCGATGCCCAGCCGTAGGAACCGCCGCAGATTGCGCTGTGGCCGAAGGTCTCGCGCACGCGCGCAAGCTCGCCGGCCACCGTGTCGAGCGCTTCACCCCAGGAGACTTCGCGGAAGCGGTCGTGGCCGGTGCGCTCCTTTCCCTCGCGCCAGCCCTCGCGGATGGCGGGCCGCGCGATGCGCAGCGGTGAGTGCACCATGGCCGGGATCGCCTCGAGCATGTCCGAGGGTGCGGGATCGCGCGCAAACGGCTCGCAGCCGATCACGCGGTTATCCTCGACCAGCGCCGTGAAAGCGCCCCAATGGGCGAGCTGCGGGAAACGTACGACATTCATCGCGGCGCGGTCTCCATCGAATAAAGCGCAGGATGAGCCTTTTGCGGGCGGGACTCAACCGCGTCGCGATTGCTCATCGCAATACCGGCCGCGGTATCCAGCGGCCTCGCCGGCGCCGATTCGATCCGCGCACGATGGTCCTGTGAGATTTTTGTCACGCTGCCAGTTTTTTTGAATCGCGTCACAGTGGAGCACGCATTTTCTGCTGTCATGTCGCTCAATCACAACAAATGGGGGTCGCATGCAAACGGGGCGGCTTCAATGCATCAATCCACATGGGCGGTGCTCTTCCTTCTGATGTTCGGGGAGATTGCGGTTTTGGCGTTG
>VAZQ01000121.1 GCA_005883115.1 Alphaproteobacteria bacterium
GATGAAGCTCGTCGGCGAGGGCAAAATCGATTTCGTGCTGGGTCAGATCTCGACCCTTGCGGGGGAGGGCGGGCGCATCGGCAAGGCCATCGTGAAGCGCAACGATGGCTCAACTTTCGAAATCGCCTGCGACGCGCTGCTGCCGTTCTTCGGATTGACCATGAAGCTGGGACCCGTCGCCGATTGGGGCATGGCAATGAAGGACGGCGAGTACATTCTAGTCGACACCGCGACATTCGAATCGAGCGTACCCGGCATTTTTGCGATCGGCGATATCAATTGGTACCCGGGCAAGCTCAAGCTCATCCTGTCAGGTTTCCATGAAGGCGCGCTGATGGCGCAAAAGGCTTACCACTACGTCTACCCCGGCAAGCGACTGGTGTTCCAATACACGACATCATCGACCAGCCTGCAGAAGAAGCTCGGTGTGGCGCAGAGCGCATAAACGCTAAGCTATCGCCCGGACGTGGGCAGCCGCGGAGCAACAAGATTTGGCAGCGCCGGCAGCGGCTCGCTGCGCACGAGCGCGGCGGGCGGCCGCAACCCGAGCGCCTCGCGCGCGGCTGGCAGCGCCGCGTCCGCCATGGCGGCGTGGCCTTCCGCGGTCGGGTGAACCGCGCCGCCGTAGACCGCGGCGAATATTCCCCAGATCGCATCGTGCAGGTCGCTCGGTTGCAGCACCGCCGGCAGTCCTTCGGGGTAGGTCATCGCAGTGAAATAGCTGTCGTTTGCGGTGCGGATCCAGCGCGCACGCGACGCGTAGGGGCGAAATTCGCTCGCCGCGTAGCCGCAGGTCATCGGGTCCGTCGCACCCTTCGTCAAGCTGCTCTCGAACGTCTCGCCCTTGCCCGAGAAGCATTCCCGATCGAATGCGGGATCGTCATCACCGCGTACGCACGCGCCGTGTGACGCAAATGCCGCCTGGTGGGCGTCCACAAACGTCATGCGCTCGGTCGACGGACTTCGGCAAGTCCTGCCGTCTTCGCAGCGCGCGAGCGCCTTAATGCCGGGCAGAAACTTTTGCGACACGAAGGCCACGGCTTGACGCAGCCGCTCGCCATCCACCGCGAAGGCCGGATGTACGTCGAAGCCGTCGCGTCCGCCCGGGCAGGTCGTCTCGGGGCCCGCAAGGGCGGGATTGCCGTAGGTGACGTAAACGACTCGCGACAGATTTCCGCCCACGAGCGGCTTGAGCGCGGCACGCGCCTTGGCAAAGTTTCCAGGCAGCTCGCGACCAAGGATTGTCTGCGCCTCTTCGACCGAAGCAATAATCCCGCCGCTACTGAGGAGGCTGCGTTCCGTTCCCGGTTCGATCATCACATTGGCGATCAGGCCTGAGAAGAGAATGTCGTTGGCGCCGATCGTCAGCAGCACCAAATCGAGGCTGCGATCGGCGTGCTGACGGCGCGCCGTCGCCAGGAGCTCTGTCAATTCGGAGATTTGGGAGCGAACCGTTCCCGAGCAGGCAAGCCCCACGCCGGGGCACTCGCGCGCCCGCTGGTTGCCAAGAAATCCGGCATTGATTGTCGCGCCGGAGCAGCCGAGCGGAATGAAGGTGACCGCGAGATGTGAATTCTCGACAGCAAGCGCGAGCGCGGTGCGCATCTGATAGCTGTAGAGGGAGCGGTGACAGGGGCCGCTTAGCCAGCGCGCGCTCTGCTGCGCCCATTCGCCGGAGTGCGTGTCGTCGTTCGCCATCACCGTGCACGACCGGTTGCCCCTGAACCCCGCTCGCCCCGGCCGGTAATATTCGCCGGCGCCAAAGCGCTTGAAGCAAAATCCCTGATCCGACAATTGCACCGCCCGGTCGGGATTGCCCTCGCCGGCCGCGATCGAATCGCCCATCCCGGCGATGAGCACATCACGCACTGCGATCTCGCTGATGAGCCGCAGCGCCGTGCCGTCCGGCAACACAATATCGACGCTCGCCAGCGTTGGCCGGCTGCTGACGAGGCGCGCCCGGACTTCCTCGTCGCAAGCGGCGTTGACTTGCCGCGGATGACCATCGCCGTCGTCGAAGCTCCACACGCATCCTTCATTTGCCGGCAAGGTTCCACTCAGCGTGACGCCCACGCGGTGATCGTGCGGCGCCAGATAGTTCTCGCGCTCGCCATCGCGCTCGCAAAATTCCAGCAGCCGGCCGGTCCGATCAACGCACAGCCGTTCGACCGTGTCGCGGGCCCAGCCGTGGCCATCGCTCTCCTTCGCCAGGCGCCGCTCTGCCGCGAGCACGCCGTCGCTGCGCGTCGCCTCGACATGGCGCTGGAAGTCGGCCTCGTTGCGGAACAGCCGGAACCGGTTTTTGGCTTCCCACTCGATGCGCGGCGCATTGCTGGCCGCCGGCTCCGCGCGGGCAGCTTGGCCGCCAAACCACGAAAGCACGAGTAGTAAGGCGAGGATACAAATGGGAAGCATGGCGTCTGCCGCGATCACGTGCGCGCGCCCCATGCTTAGCATGGGGGATGCGGCGGAAATGTGAGGCTCGGACGATCAGCGGTGGCACCGCTAACCCTGTCTCATTGCAGTACTTTTGACCGTGCGCGGGACTTCCGAAATGCGTGCGTGGGTGGTGCAGTCAACGCTCGGTGCGGATTCGTTAGTTCTGAAGCTGCGGGTAAGCACCCTCGACTTCTCATGCCCGGGCTCAACCCGGGCCATCAGCAGAGAGGGACTTTGATCAGGACGATGCTGGGAGGGTCACAAGCGCATTCACCCGCCTTCCGGCGCGCTATGCCTGGTGACGAGAAGAATCACTGCTGGCGGTGGGGCGGCGCCCACCATCGCCGCGCCGAACGTTCTCGACCGCGCGAATATTCGTGAGTACAATTTTTGCAGAAACAGAACCGAGCAAGCCGGGAGGACGACAATGAATTGGACCCGCATGGGAGTTAGCTGCGCTGTCGCGCTCTTCGTCAGCGCCTCGTGCGCCTATGCGCAAGGCACGGTCAAGATCGGGCTCATCAATGTTCTCTCGGGCCAATTTGCCGATGCCGGCATCCAGCTCGACAACGGGGTCAAGACCTACATGAAGCAGCACGGCGACACCGTCGCCGGCAAAAAGATCGAGATCATCCGTCGCGATGTCGGCGGCCCCGCGCCCGACGTCGCCAAGCGCTTTGCGCAGGAGCTCGTCGTGCGCGACGGCGTCGACGTCCTGGCCGGATTCCTGCTCACCCCGAATGCGCTCGCCGCCGCCGACGTGTCGGCCCAGGCGAAGAAATTCATGGTGGTGATGAATGCTGCGACCTCGGTCATCATCACGAAGTCGCCCTACATGATCCGCACGTCTGTGACGTTACCCCAGGTGATGGAGACATTCGGGGCCTGGGCGGCCAAAAACGGCCTCAAGAAGTGCTACACTATGGTGACCGATTACGGTCCTGGACACGATTCCGAGGCGGCATTCCAGCGTGCGTTCAAGGAAGCCGGGGGCGACATCGTTGGGTCGGTCCGTTTTCCTGTCGCAAATCCCGATTTCTCGGCGTTCGTGCAGCGCGCCAAGGACGTCAATCCGGAGTGCATTTTCATCTTCATCCCCGGCGGGGCGCAGCCGGCCGCGCTGGGCAAGGCCTTCGCCGAGCGCGGTATCGATTTTTCCAAGACCAAGGTGCTCGGATCGGGCGAGACGACGGCGGAGCAGGCGCTCAAGGCGATGGGTGACGCCGGGTTGGGCCTCATCTCGGCGTGGCATTACGACTACAAGAGCAAGGTCCCCCTCAATGTCGAGTTCGTCAAAGTGTTCAACGAAATGCACGGGCGCAATCCGGACTTCTTCTCGATCGGCGGCTATGACGGTATGCATGCGATCTACGAGGCACTGAAGAAGACGGGCGGCAATACCGACGGAGATGCTTTGATCGCGGCGGCCAAAGGATTGAAGTGGGAGAGCCCGCGCGGACCGATGTCGATCGATGCCGATACACGTGACGTGGTGCAGACCATCTATATCAGGCGGGTAGAGAAGGTCGGCGGCGAGCTCGTGAATGTGCCGTTCGACAAAGTCGAAAACGTCAAAGATCCG
Organism: Alphaproteobacteria bacterium; assembly: GCA_005883115.1. Lineage (GTDB taxonomy): Bacteria > Pseudomonadota > Alphaproteobacteria > Rhizobiales > Xanthobacteraceae > VAZQ01. The sequence continues at coordinate 4,022 of VAZQ01000121.1, forward strand.
ACGCGCGCGCGAGGCGGCTAATTCCTGCCGGATAAGCTCAATCCAACCCTCTCCCCGCACGCGGCGAGGGAGCGCAGCGAGCGTGCATCGGAACGCCTGGAGGGGAGGACGATGCGAAAGATATTTGCATTAGCCAGTATCGTTGCTGTTCTAGCCGTCACCTCGGCCCAGGCCCAGCAGACGATCAAAATCGGCGTGATCCTCGCTTATTCCGGGCAGTTCGCCGACCCGTCGGCGCAAATGGACAACGGCATCAAGCTCTACATGAAGCAGTACGGCGACACGGTCGCCGGCAAGAAGATCGAGCTCGTCCGCAGGGATACCGGCGGGATCGCCCCTGACATCGCCAAGCGCCTAGCCCAGGAGCTCATTGTTCGCGATAACGTGGACATGCTGGCGGGGTTTGCGCTCACCCCCAATGCGCTCGCAGCCGGCGATGTGTCGGCGCAGGCGAAGAAGTTTATGGTCAACATGAATGCGGCCACCGCGATCATCACGACGAAGTCACCGTACATGGTGCGCACGTCGTTCACGGTGCCGCAGTTGAACCAGACCCTTGGCGCATGGGCCTACAAAAACGCGATCCGCAAGGCCTATACGATGGTTTCGGATTTCGGTCCGGGGCATGACGGCGAGGCCGCGTTTCACAAGGGTTTCAGGGATGCCGGCGGAGAGATCATCGGCGCGGCGCGCTATCCGGTGGCGAACCAGGATTTCTCCGCCTTCGTGCAGCGCGCCAAGGACGCCAACGCGGACGCGATCTACATTTGGACGCCGGGTGGGCCGCAGCCAGCGGCCATCGGCAAAGCCCTCGCCGAGCGCGGGATCGACTCTAACAAGACGAAAATTCTCGGCCAGGGTGAATTGACGTCGGAAGACGCGCTGAAAAACATGGGCGAGGCCGGGCTCGGCATCATCACGGCCTTCCATTACGACTACAATCATCAGTCTTCAACGAATACGGCTTTCGTGAAGAGCTACAAAGAAAGCTTCGGACGCAATCCGGACATGTTCTCCGCCGGCGCGTTTGATGGCATGCATGTCATCTATGAGGCGCTCAAGAAGACAGGCGGGAAGACCGATGGCGAGAGCTTGGTCGAGGCCGCCAAAGGCATGGAATGGGAGAGCCCGCGCGGCCCGATGGCGATCGACCCGGCCACCCGCGACGTCGTCCAGACGGTCTATATCCGGCGAGTGGAGAAGATCGGCGGGCAAATCGTCAACGTCGAGTTCGACAAGGTCGAGAACGTCAAGGATCCGTTCAAGGCAGCCATGAAGAACTAGGCCCGGGCGATCATGCTGACCACCGTTCGGGGCCGGGCATGATTGCCTCCGCCTTCGGCGTTCTGTTCGACGGTTTTGCCTACGGGATGTTGCTGTTCCTCCTGTCGGTGGGCTTATCGGTGACGCTGGGGATGATGAATTTCGTCAACCTCGCGCACTGCAGCTTCGCGATGCTCGGCGGCTTCGTCACCGTAACTTTGACGAATGACCTCGGCTGGCCGTTCTTGGCGAGCCTGCCGTTGGCGTTTCTTTCGGCGGCGCTGGTGAGCATCGCCTTGGAGCGCGTGCTCTACCGCCGGCTCTATGGCGCGAGCGATCTCGCCCAGTGCCTGCTCACGATCGGCATCGTCTTCGTGTCGGTCGCGGTTGCCGCTTACATCTACGGCACTATCCAGCAGCCGGTAAATCTGCCGTCGTACCTGCGCGGTTCGGTCGCGATCATGGGCCAGAGTCTCGGCGTTTACCGGCTGTTCCTGATCGGCGTTTCGATAGTGATCACGGCCGTGCTGGTCGCTGCGCTCGAGTTCACGCGCTTCGGCGCGCAGGTGCGGGCTGCGGTCGACAACCAGCGCATGGCGCGTGGCCTCGGCATCGATGTCGATCGCGTGTTTGCGGTTACTTTTGCGCTCGGCAGCGGGCTTGCAGGTCTCGGCGGCGCGCTCGCTATCGAGATCGTGGGGCTCGATCACGCCTTTGCGTTCACGTACCTGATTTACGTCCTCATTGTTGTGGCTGTCGGCGGGCTCGGCTCGATCGCCGGTTCGTTCGTGGCGGCGAGCCTCCTTGGAATCAGTGATATGGCGGGCAAATATTATTTTCCCGAGCTTGGCGCCTTCTTAATTTATTTCGTGATGGTGGCGCTGCTGATGTGGCGGCCGCTCGGGCTATTCGGGAGGCGTTGATGACGCCTTTCACATTGAGCGAGCCGCAACGCCATCTCGAGGCGCAGATTCGCTGGCAGCCGGTTGAACTTGCCTTTTGGCTCGCGACACTGCTGCCGTTCGTGTTCGCTCCCAACTACCTCGTGCTGGCGAGTCAGATCGCCATCACGGCGCTGTTCGCATTGTCGCTCGATCTCATCCTCGGCTATGCCGGTATCGTCTCGCTGGGCCATGCCGCGTATTTCGGCTTTGGCTCGTACACGGCGGGTCTGATTGCGAAGTGGGGCTGGGGCGAGCCGCTGACCGGGTTGGCTGCAGCTGCAGTCGCGGCAGGCGTGCTTGGATATGCGACGAGCTTCATCATTGCTCGATTTCGCCATCTCGCTTTGATCATGATCACGCTTGGGCTGGGCTTGTTGCTCGCGGAGGCGGCCAACAGCGCAGGCTGGTTGACCGGCGGCGCCGACGGTCTGCAAGGCGTGCGCATGTGGAAACTTTTCGGCGCCTTCCAATTCGATCTCTATGGCACGACCGCTTACACATATTCGCTGACGATTTTATTCCTCGCCTTCCTGCTCGCGCGGCGACTGATCAATTCGCCGTTCGGCCTCGCTTTGCGGGGCATTCGCGAGAACGCAGTTCGCATGCCCGCGATCGGGGCGCCTAGTCCCGCGCATATCCGCAAGATTTACACCATCGCAGCAGTCATGGCGGGCGTTGCCGGCGGTTTGTTGGCGCAGACGACGGAAACCGTTTCGCTCGAAACGCTAGGCTTTGCGCGCTCGGCAGACGTGCTCGTCATCCTGATCCTCGGCGGCGCCGGCCGCCTCTATGGTGGCCTCGTTGGCGCTATCATCTACATGGTGGCGCGCGATCAGTTCTCCGGCATCAATCCGCAATACTGGTACTTTTGGATTGGAACGCTGCTCATTGCCGTGGTCCTCTTCCTGCCGAATGGCGTTCTCGGGGGATTAACGCGCCTCATGCGCCTTGTGCGGAGCGCTGCGTGAACGCCTTGGCGTTGGCCACGCGCGGCCTGGACAAGAGCTTCGGCTCGCTCGTCGTTGCCAAGGACATCGAGCTCAAGCTGCCGCAAGGCGAGCGTTATGCGCTGATCGGGCCGAACGGCGCCGGCAAAACGACGCTGATCAACCTCATGACCGGCATGCTCAAGCCGGACAGAGGACATATTTTCCTTGGCGAAAAGGACATCACGGCGCTCAAGCCCGAGGAGCGCGTCAAATGCGGCCTCGTGCGAACCTTTCAGATCAATACCTTGTTTCCCCACCTCAGCGCGCTCGAGGCGGTGACGCTCACGGTGTGCGAGCGGCGCGGCTATGCGCGCAGTTGGTGGCGCAAGCTTCCGGCCTATGGCGATGCGGTCGAGGAGGCGCATGCGATCCTCGTTTCGCTGCGGCTTGCTGCGAGCTGCTATCGGCCGACGCGCGAACTCGCCTATGGCCAGCAACGGCTGTTGGAGATAGCGCTCGCACTTGCCACCAAGCCCAAGGTGCTGCTGCTGGATGAGCCCGCGGCGGGCGTGCCGCAGGGCGAGAGCGCCGAGCTGTTCTCCGTCATCTCCGATCTCTCGCGCGACATCGCGGTGCTGTTCATCGAGCATGACATGAATGTCGTATTTCGTTTTGCGCATCGCATCATCGTTATGGTAGGGGGGCGCATCTTGGTAGAGGGTACGCCGCGGGAAATCGCGGCCGACGTGCGCGTGCGCGACGTCTATCTGGGTGGGACGCGCCATGGCTGAGGCGCTGCTCGCACTCGAGGATGTACGCGCCGGATACGGCGACGCCATCGTGCTCGACGGCATCACTCTTGCCGTGCCCGACGGGGGCAGCCTAGCCATCCTCGGACGCAATGGCGTCGGCAAATCGACGCTGCTTCTCACCATCATGGGCTTCACTCGTGTCAGTCGCGGCGCGGTCATGTGGCGCGGGCGCGACATCACGCGCGCTGGGCCGCATTGGCGCGCGCGCAAGGGCCTTGGCTGGGTGGCGCAGGAGCGCGACATCTTTCCCTCCCTTAGCGTTGAAGAAAATCTCATGGTCGCCTCGCGACCGGGGCGGTGGGACCTCGGCGCGATCTATGGTCTCTTCCCGCGCTTGCGCGAGCGTCGGGCCAGTAGAGGCAATCACCTGTCCGGGGGCGAGCAGCAGATGCTGGCGATCGCGCGCGCCCTGATGACCAATCCGATGCTGCTATTGCTCGACGAGCCGCTCGAAGGGCTTGCTCCGATCATCGTGGAAGAGCTGACCGGTGCGATCCGACGCATGACTGCCGACGAGGGCACCGCCTTCGTCCTGGTCGAGCAGCATGCCGAAGTCGCGCTGTCGTTGAGTGCAGAAGCGATCGTGCTGGAGCGCGGCAGCATCGCGCATCGCGCGCGCTCCCAAGATTTGTTGAAGGATGCGGCGACGCTCGAGCGGCTGATTGGACTGCGTCTGGCGGAGGAAGCAAGCGGGTTCTGATGGCGGGCTGCGCCTGCAGGTGGCTTGAGCGCGGCGAAATCGCGCCCCAGCGCGGCAAATACTGGGTTTTTCTCACGCTCAGCCATCCTCCCGTTTGCCGCTACGCGCAGTTCGCGGGCTGAACGCTCAAAGCTTCTCCGCGATCAGTTTGAGGATCTCCGCGCATTTGCGGTTCGCATCACTTCCCGCCTCGCGGCCATCCTGTGCTTCTGCCTCGATCGCTCTCGAGACCGCTTCGTCGAGTACGACTCTCACGACCTCGTCGCGGGTGAGCAATCCTTTTTTGATGAGCGTTCGGAACAGCACGACGGTGGCGCTGAGCGCCGCCCTCGCATAGGCCGCATCGTCGGAGGATTCCATCTGGCGGGTTCTCGTAATGCGTTTAACTGGCCTATCCCGTCGGCGGTGAGCGCGGCGAAACCCACGTCCAGGCCCGGGGGATAGAGACGGGGGTTGACTCTGGCTCGACCCACCTCGCGTCCGACGGCGG
>VAZQ01000592.1:0-316 GCA_005883115.1 Alphaproteobacteria bacterium
TCTGACGTGAAGCAGCTCATCGGCGCGCCGTCCAAGGATCTGACGCTGCGCTCCACGCTCGACCTTAACCTGCAGAGCATCGCCGAAAGCATCATTGCGCGCCGGCTCAAGGCCGAAGGCCGCGCGAAGAGAGTCGATCAGGCGGCTCTCGTGGCTATGACTCCGGACGGTGCCATTCTCGCCATGGTGGGCGGCCGCGACTACACCGAAAGTCAATTCAATCGCGCCACCCAGGCGAAGCGGCAGCCGGGCTCCCTTTTCAAGGTGTTCGTCTATCTCGCGGCCTTCCAGAAAGGCCTCGACCCACAGATGACGG
>VAZQ01000592.1:332-3091 GCA_005883115.1 Alphaproteobacteria bacterium
AGATGACGGCGGTCGACCGACCGGTACAGATCGGCAAGTGGGAGCCGGAGAATTACGGCGGCCGCTTCCACGGTGTGGTCACGCTGCGCTCCGCCTTCGCGCACTCCATCAACTCCGTTGCGGTTCAGATTGCCGACGCGATCGGCATTCGCGCCGTCATCGATGTGGCACGCAAGCTCGGTGTCCAATCGGAACTGCCGGCAGTGCCGAGCCTCGCGCTCGGTGCAGGCGAAGTCACCTTGTTGGAGATGACGCGCGCCTTTGCCGCCATCGCCGCCAATGCGGAACGCGTCGAGTCGTACGCCATTCGCAACGTCCGTAATGGCGATCAGGTTCTGTTCACCCGACAGAAACCGCCGCTGCAGCCGGCGAGCAATCCAGCGGCGCGGGCGGCGATGCATGATGTTCTCGCAAGCGTCGTACGCGAGGGCACGGCGCGGGCGGCGAAGATCAACGTCCCGGCCGAGGGAAAGACGGGGACCAGCCAGAGCTATAAGGACGCATGGTTCGTCGGATTCACCGACGATATCGTCGTCGGCGTGTGGGTCGGCAATGATGACAATACTCCGACAAGAGGTGTCACCGGCGGCGATCTGCCCGCGCGTATTTGGAACGAATTCGTCACGCAAAGCGCCGCCGTTCGCGCGAAGTCCGTGCGGGCGCAACCGCGCGTCGCAGCGCTCTCCACCCCTGCCGCAGGCGACATCACATCGGGGCGGAGTGCGGCTGTCATTCGCGGCGTCCCGATTGTGCAGACGACCGGGATGTTGGAGATCGCGGGCCACGTGGTGCAGCTGTTTGGTGTCGAAGGTGCGCGCGGCCGCCCTGCGCGCGAGTTCACGCGCTACCTCGGAAATCGAGAAGTGGCATGCGAGCCGGCTGGCAGCGGCAATGACTATCGGTGCCGCGTCGGCGATCAGGATCTTTCCCGCGTGGTGCTGTTCAATGGCGGCGGCCGCGCGGCTGCGAATGCGACAGCGGACCTGCGGGCGCTCGAGCAGCAGGCGCGCGCAAGCCGCGTTGGGATCTGGAGCGGACGGGAAGAGGACGACGATTAGCTCCGCCGCGTCTCAACTGCACCGCTGAACCCTGACTCCTGGATAATTTGCTTCAGCCGGTTCGGCAATTTCGACCGTGCTCACATTCGAGAAGACGTTCGTGGCCACATCGCTCGGTACGTCGTGGGTGAGCGGAGTGAGCGGCCGGTCCTTGTCGGCACATTTCACGGGAATTTCGAAACTCCAGGAGTGCAGCGACGCGCCGCCTTTGGCACGAACAATGACATTCAATTTTGCGTCCTCGGAGGTCAGATAGCCGAGCGAGGAAACGTTACCTGTGAACGTCATCTTCACTTGGCCCGCGGTTTGCTCGCGAAGGAACGCCACGGAAATGTTCGTGATTTGGAAGCGCCGCTCGTTCGGTTTGTCCTTGGGGTGCCAGACCAGTTGCTGTCCTTTTTGAACGCTTTCCTTCAGGCTTCCGGTATTCGGAGAGATGTCGAAGGTCGCCGGCCGATCAAGCGTGACAAACTCGCCCTCTCTCGTCCGGTTCGTCTGTGCCCGCGCCGGCACGACGACACAGGTTGAAAGCCCAATCACTGCCGCGCGGCGCGTCATGTTGATGGGCATTGCGATCCTCCAAAGCCCGCCGAGCGAGCGCCGACCGCGGCATTTCGAAAATCGTTGTTCAAAGTCAACCTGCACTCTTCCTCCCTTGCCGGCAAGAGGCCGGGAAGACGTGGGTTTCCCGCGTCGCGCGAAGGCGCTCAATGTACTACTGCGTGCTTTTGCGCTCGTTCCTTCCCGCGCAATAATAAGTGCAACGCATGGCGCGATCGCGTCAGTGCCCGAGCTTTGACGCGAGCATTGCAAGCGGGCGTCGTCAGTGATGAGTCGACCGGCGATGCGAACCGCCGCCCGCTTGATCTATTTGCAAACGGGCTGGCCGTTCACGACCGACATGGTCTTTCCTGGCGGGCATCCCTTTGGTTGGGGCGGAGCAACTTTTGGCGCTGGAGCTGGCGGTGGGCTCGCAGCGGCCGCGGCCGGTGTCACCGGCTTTGCGCTCGCGGGCGGCGTCACCGGATTTGCAGCAGGCAGGTGTGGTGGTGTTGGAGGGGTTGCACCGGGCGGCGGTGACGCGGGAGCCATAGCTGGCTTGGTTGGCGCGGTCGCTAACGACGGCGGCGCCTGATTTGCAGCGGGCCCGTGTGCGGCCGGCAGGGGCTTGCCTCCAGGCGGTGGCGTGCCGGGCACGGTCGCTGTCGGCATTCGCACCGCCGGTGCTACCGCAGCGGAAGGCGGCGGTGCGGACGGATTTGCCGCCGGCGTTTGTGTGGGCGTTTTGCGCTTCGGCGGTGCTGTTGTCCCTGGTGCGATCGCGGCTGACGGCGCTGTTGCACTCGGCGTCTGCGACGTCGCAGGCTTGGCGCCGCCTCCAGCCGGGGGTGATGACGGCGCTGGCGATGTCGCAGCCGAAGGCGACGTTGATGTCACCGCTGTTGGCGCCTGCGATGGTGCAGACCCCGGCTTCGCATTCCAAGACGCCGGTGATGGACCGCTTGGCGCGATTGCGGCGGAAGGCGTCGTCGGCGCTCCCGGAGTCACCGACGGCAGCGGCGCTCCTTTCATCTCGGGCAATGGTTTGCCTGGCTGAGAGGTCGGTTGTGTCGTCGCGGATCCGGGCGCACTCGGCTGCGCGGCTCCGCCTTGCGGGGATTGGGTCTGAAGCGTTGCTGCCTTCTTCGCGACGGAAGGCGG
>VAZQ01000122.1 GCA_005883115.1 Alphaproteobacteria bacterium
ATTGTAAGTGAGCGTGAGCATCGCGCCCCCTGCGGGCATCAGTGCCGCCGCGCGCTTCGCGACCTCCGTGAAGGAGAAGCAAGAGATGATCATGGTCCGCACGAAGTTCTCGCGCGTGGTATCGGCATAGCGGCCCCTGAGTTCGCTCTTGTCGGAGAAAGCGATCGCGTGCACGACAAAATCGAGCGACCCCCATTTTTCAGCGATGGCGACGAAGGCAGCATCGAGCGAGCCGACCTGCTCGACGTCGCAGGACAGCAGGAGCGAGGCCCCCACGGAAT
>VAZQ01000123.1 GCA_005883115.1 Alphaproteobacteria bacterium
GCCAAGCTTCACGTCATCACGCCGCTCGCGCACAATAGGGACTTCCGCGAAACTCGGGTCGAGATTATCGATATTGGCGCTTTCGCAAATGAAGCCGTTGTTCATCATCAGCAAGGAGTAGATCGCCTCCTGCGCGCCAGCCGCCCCAAGCGAATGGCCGGTGAGTGATTTCGTTGCCGAAATCGGCGGACAGTGCTCGCCAAAGACTTCGCGGATCGCTTCGATCTCCTTGATGTCGCCAATCGGGGTCGAGGTCGCGTGCGGATTGATGTAGTCGACCGGCGCCTTGACGTTGTCCAGCGCCATCCGCATGCAGCGCACGGCGCCCTCGCCCGAAGGCGCCACCATGTCGAAGCCATCGGAGGTGGCGCCGTAGCCGGCGACCTCACCGTAAATGCGCCCGCCGCGCGCTTTGGCGTGTTCGAGCTCCTCCAGCACCAGCACGCCCGCCCCGCCGGCGATTACGAAACCATCACGATCAACGTCGTAAGCGCGCGACGCCTTCTCCGGCGTCTGATTGAAGCTCGAGGACATGGCGCCCATGGCGTCGAACAGTACTGAAAGAGTCCAGTCGAGCTCCTCGCAACCGCCGGCAAAGATCACATCTTGCTTGCCGGACTGGATCACTTCCGTCGCATTGCCGATGCAATGATTCGAGGTCGCACAGGCTGACGAGATCGAATAATTCACGCCCTTGATTTTGAACCAGGTAGCGAGTGTTGCCGATGCGGTGGAGGACATCGCCTTGGGCACGGCGAAGGGTCCAACCCGCTTCGCGCTCTTTGTGCGGGCGATGTCGGCGGCCTCGACGATCGCTCGCGTTGATGGCCCGCCTGATCCCATGATGATGCCGGTCCTCTCGTTCGAGATTTCCGCCGCCTCGAGACCGGCATCGCGGATCGCCTGCTCCATCGCGATGTGGTTCCAGGCTGCACCGCCGCCAAGGAAGCGCAAGGCACGACGGTCGATGGCCTCCTCCGCGTTGAGGCTGGGCGCGCCGTGCACCTGACAGCGAAAACCGAGCTCGGCATATTTGCCGGCGCGGGAAATTCCCGATTTGGCCTCCCGCAAACTTGCTAGCACTTCTTGGGTGTTGTTGCCGATGGACGAGACGATGCCCATTCCGGTGACGACGACCCGCCTCATGAATGCCTCGTCAGCATCTTGATTGGCGCAAGAGCGCTGCTGGCGCCGTCAGCCCCCGCTCGGCTGCATTACTTCGTCGCGGAACAGGCCGACCTTGAGGTCCATGGCACGATAGATGATTGACCCATCTGCTGACAGCCAACCGTCGGCAATGCCAAGCACAAGCTTGCTGCGCATCACCCGTTTGATGTCGATGCCGTAGACGACGTTCTTGACGGTGGGTAGGACCTGGCCTGAAAATTTGAGCTCGCCAAGACCGAGCGCGCGCCCTCTGCCGGGTGCGCCAAGCCAGCCCAAGAAAAATCCGAGCAGTTGCCAGAGCGCATCAAGGCCCAAGCAGCCGGGCATGACCGGATCGCCTTTGAAGTGACAAGGGAAGAACCACAGGTCCGGCTTGAGATCGAGCACGGCGCGAACCAGTCCCTTGCCATACTCCCCACCGGCTTCCGCGATCTCAGAGATGCGGTCGAACATGAGCATGGGGGGCAGCGGGAGCTGGGCATTACCCGCGCCGAACAACTCTCCGCGCGCGCAAGCCAATAGGTCATCGTATCCGAAGCTGCTGCGCCGGTTCGCCATCCGCGCCCTGTCCGTGACCGCCTGGTAAATACTCAAAGCGTGGAACTCCTAACATAGGCTCCCCGGGGGGCAAAGCTTAGCCGAGAACGGCCCAATCCCGCCACATGGGAGTTCCCTCAGCATCGTTGCGAAGGAGTTGCACGGTCCGTCCTATATGTTACAAATGCAACAATCGCCCCATACGTATGAAGGTTCCGTTGTGGCCACTATTCCGTCGCGCACCGTTATCTGCGCCGAAGGGTTCGAAGGCGGCGAACGTCCGGCAGTGACGCCCCCACGATCCGGCCTGACCGGCTGCCCTTGGCGTGATGTGAAATCCATGCTCCGCGACGTCGGCTTGCGTCCCACCCGCCAGCGCATGGCGCTCGGCTGGATGCTATTTGGCAAGGGCGACCGCCATGTCACCGCCGAAATCCTCTACGAGGAGGCGACCAAAGCCAAGGTACCGGTGTCGCTTGCCACCGTCTACAACACCTTGCACCAGTTCACCGACGTTGGCCTTTTGCGCCAAGTCGCTGTTGACGGCTCAAAAACCTATTTCGACACGAATGTATCGCAGCACCACCATTTCTTCGTCGAGGGTGAGAACGATCTGCTCGACATCCCGGATGCCGACGTCGTCGTTGGCAGGACCCCAGTCCCACCGGAGGGCTACGAAGTCGCGCGCATCGACGTCGTGGTCCGCCTGCGACGCAAGGCGCGCTGAGCAGCACTCGTTACCGTTTGGTCGGCTGCCGTTTCTCGCCTATTTACTTTCGGCTTATTCGACCTTCTCGTTTGGATAGACGCCCCGGAGCTGCTCCTGAACGATCCAGCCGTCGAAGCCCAGTCCGGCAACGCGACACCAGCTGCCCGTGCAACGCTTGACCGCTGCGAGCACACCGGGCTGCAATCGGGCGATCACAGTGGAATCACCGTCACCCTTGTCGTAAAGCGGCACGAGTTCTTTCTTGTCCTTGGCCGTGACGACTGCCGTGCGTCGTCCTGACAAAAGCGAGTGGTATACCCATCCCTCCGATCCTTCCCAATCACGAATGCGCCGCCAATTATCCGACTCCGCGGTGATTTCCACCGGCAACCCGGCGCGCGTATAGACAAACGTCACCTCATGATCGCGCGTGGGGCCGCCGCGCACATTGACGCGATCCGGCTTGAGGCTCACGAAGCGCGGCATCGGCAGGCCGCTCTTGGGGCCAATGACTTCTCCCGCGGCACAAACCGTTGTGACACGCAATCCGGCTATCAAGACCAGAGCCGCCAACCACGCCTGCCACACGATCCGCAAATTGCGCGTCCGATTCATCGTCACGCCATGGGAAACAAATGAATTGCGATCGCCGCGCGCAAGCGGCGGCGATCGCTCCGGGCCTTTGCCTTCACACGTGCATCTGTTAGAGAGAGATGCCTCCGCCTCGAAAGACTAGTGTCGAGCACGGCGGTTAAAGAGACCTGAACGGAGCGAACCTCTTGGCCGGCTGGAGGAAGTGACGAAGGTCGGAAATCATGGCGCAACGCAAAAAACCGCTAGTCGTCGTCACGCGCAAGCTTCCGGATAGCATCGAGACGCGCATGCGCGAACTCTTCGACACTCAGCTCAACCTCGATGACAAGCCCATGACGGCCGCACAGCTCGCCGACACCGTAAAGAGCGCCGACGTGCTGGTGCCCACGGTGACCGACCGCATCGACGCCTCGGTGCTGAGCAAGGCCGGAGACAAGCTCAAGCTGATCGCCAATTATGGCAACGGCGTTGACCATATTGACGTCGCCAGCGCCCTCAGCCGCGGCATCACCGTGACCAACACGCCGGGTGTTCTCACCGAGGATACCGCCGACATGACGATGGCGCTCATCCTCGCTGTGCCGCGCCGTCTGGCCGAGGGCGCCACTGTGCTAAGCGAGGACAGACCTTGGCCGGGCTGGTCGCCGACTTGGATGCTCGGCCACCGCATCTGGGGCAAGCGTTTGGGCATCATTGGGATGGGGCGCATCGGTCAGGCGGTGGCGCGCCGCGCCCATGCCTTTGGACTGCAAATCCATTACCACAATCGGCGCCGCGTTCCGGCCAAGATCGAGGAGGAACTCACCGCTACTTATTGGGAAAGTCTCGATCAGATGCTCGCCCGAATGGACATCATCTCAGTCAATTGCCCGCACACGCCAGCCACGTTTCATTTGCTGTCGGCTCGGCGCCTCAAGCTGATCCGTCCGCAGGCTTATATCGTTAACACCGCGCGCGGCGAGGTGATCGACGAGAACGCGTTGGTGCGCCTAATTGCCTCGGGCGAGATCGCCGGCGCTGGGCTGGACGTCTTTGAGCACGAGCCTGCGGTCAATCCGAAGCTGGTTAAGCTCGCACGGATCGGGAAAGTCGTCCTGCTGCCGCATATGGGCTCAGCCACACTCGAAGGCCGAATCGACATGGGCGAGAAGGTAATCGTCAACATCAAGACCTTCCTGGATGGACACCGCCCCCCCGACCGCGTGCTGCCATCGATGCTGTGACAACGACCTCGCTGATCCTTGCTGCGCGACACCGCGATTCGCAGTACCGTGATGCAAACACCATCTTAGGGAGGACCGTCGATGCGCGCCGCCTTCGTGGCCGCCGTGGCCATCGTCGCCGTAACCGCACCGGCTTTTGCCGCTGCACTTACGCCGAATGAAATCCAGGCGACCTTCTTTACCGGTCAACCGTTCACCGCCTCGGCACCAAACATCAAATACAAGATGATATTCAGCGCCGACGGCAAGATGAGCCGCGAGCCGGTCGGTGCGGGGGGTTCGAAGAGCGAAGGCACTTGGAAGCTTACGAAGGAAGGCTTCTGCAGTACCTGGAAAGGGTCCAAGGCCAATTGCTATCGCATCCTTACGGCCGGCGACAATAAGTGGTCGGTGATGAAAGGAACCACCGTGGTCGCGATCTGGACCAAGTGAGCGCGCAAGGAAGCAAGCGTGCGGGACTACGCCAGCGCCATTCGCGAGATCGGTCTGTCTCCTACTCCCCCCGCCGTTCTAACGCTCAGGCGTGCAGCGACAAATCCTTGATTGCGGGATGCTCGCCCGAGAGAGGGTTCGATGGATCCCACCCGTATTGGAGCGTTTCGAAACGCATGGCACGGGCGTCGAACAGGAGGAGCCTGCCAACGAGCCCCTCGCCGAACCCAACGATTTCCCGGATGACTTCGAGCGCCATCAACGAGCCCAGCACGCCTGTGAGCGCACCGAGAATGCCAGCCTCGGCGCAAGCGGGAACAGTGCCCGGTGGCGGCGGTTCGGGAAAGAGACAGCGGTAGGTCGGGTTGGGCGTCGCCTCCGCATTACGCTCGTAGGCGCGGATCGTCGTGAGCGTGCCGTCGAACACGCCGACGGCGGCGGTGACAAGGGGCTTTTTCGCGAAAAAACAGGTATCCGACACCAAGTAGCGCGTGGCGAAATTGTCCGAGCCATCGGCCACGATGTCATAGCCGCCGATGAGCGCAAGCGCGTTAGCCGCGACCAGCCGCGCCCCGTGCATCTCGACCTTCACATGCGGATTGAGGCGGTGGATCGCGGCCGCCGCGCTCTCCACCTTGGGCTCGCCGATTTCGGGCGTACCATGGATCACCTGCCGCTGCAGGTTTGAGAGCGCGACCGCGTCATCATCGATGATGCCGAGCGCACCGACTCCCGCGGCAGCCAGGTAGAGCAGCGCCGGCGCGCCTAATCCGCCAGCACCGATGACCAACACACGGGCCCGTTTGAGCGCAGCCTGACCCGGCCCGCCGACCTCGTGCAGCACGATGTGGCGGGCATAGCGTTCAAGTTCCTCCGCGCTGAGCATCGACGCCTCCTGGACGGTCTGCCAGCACCGTTATTCGTTCGTAAACCGTGGCGGGCGCTTCTCGATGAAAGCGGTCATGCCTTCTTTGCGGTCCTTAGTCGCGAACAGAGCATGAAATATCCGCCTCTCGAAACGCACGCCTTCGGCCAGCGAGGTCTCAAAGCTGCGGTTGACCGCCTCCTTCGCCGCGATGAGCGATGGCTCTGAAAGCGCCGCGATCGTCTCAGCGATTTTGATCGCGTCCTCCATAAGCCTTGCGGCCGGCACCACGCGTGCGACTAAGCCGGAGCGCTCAGCCTCGGCGGCATCCATCATGCGTCCAGTCAAGATCATATCCATCGCTTTCGCTTTACCGACGGCGTGGGTCAGGCGCTGCGTCCCGCCGATTCCTGGGATGATGCCGAGCTTGATCTCCGGCTGACCGAATTTGGCATTGTCAGCGGCGATGATGAAATCACACAGCATGGCAAGCTCGCACCCGCCCCCGAGGGCGAATCCCGCAACGGCCGCGATGAGCGGCTTGCGCACGCGCGTGAGCCGCTCGTAATCACCTGCATAGTCGGCGCGGGAGATGTCGATATACGACTTATCTGCCATCTCCTTGATATCGGCGCCGGCCGCAAACGCTTTGTCGGAACCGGTGAGGAGAATGCAGCCGACATTGGCATCGGCGTCGAACGCCTCGACCGCGCCGAGAAGCTCGTTCTTCAGCGCAGCATTAAGCGCATTCAGCGCCTGTGGCCGGTTAAAACGAATGATGCCGACACGGCCGCGTCGTTCGACAATTATGGTTTCGGTGCTCATGACTATCCTTGGCTTTCATGGCGCTCGCGCGCGGAAAGTGCAGGGTGCCTCGCAAGGCTCCCGTTGGCTATCGTTGACAGACAGGACAAAAAAATGTCGACCTGCCGCCTTGCACCACGCGCCTGATCGTGCCGGCGCAACCTGGCGTCGGGCAGGGCTTGCCGGCACGATCATAGACGCGGAAAGTGTGCTGAAAATCACCGAGTTCACCGTCAGTGCGGCGGTGATCGCGCAAGGAGGAGCCGCCTGCCGCGATCGCCTCGGCGAGCACTGCCTTGATCGCATCGACCAGCCGTTGTGCGCGCTCTCTCGGGGTCCCGGTTCTGCTCGCAACGGTGGAGGCCCCTCGCTTGGGTGAGAGCCGTGCGCGGTGCAGCGCCTCGCATACGTAGATGTTGCCAAGCCCCGCCACGACCCGTTGATCCGACAGCGCGGCCTTGAGCGAAGTCCTTTTGCCTTTGCACGCCCGCGCGAGCATCGCCGCGTCGAACTCGTTGCCGAGGGGCTCCGGGCCGAGCGCGCGCAACAGCGGCTCCCGGTCAAGCTCGGCGCGGCCGACGAGCTTCATCATGCCGAAGCGGCGCGGGTCATTGAAGGAAATGCGCGCGCCGGAGGACATATGGAACACGACGTGGTCGTGGACCGCGTTTTTCGCGCGCCCGTGATAATAGCGCCCCGGCGTCGCTTTGACGCGCCGCCGCGCCACCCGAAAGGAGCCCGACATCCCGAGATGCATCACCAGCACCTCGCCTGAAGATAAATCGGCGAGCAGATATTTGGCGCGGCGGGCGAGCCCCTCGACCGTTTTGCCCTCAAGACGAGCGGCGAAATCCTTCGCCAGCGGCCAGCGTAGATCGCCGCGATGGGCGATGACCTTGGTGAAGCGCGCGCCCTCCATCACTGGCGCAAGCCCGCGGCGCACGGTCTCCACTTCGGGCAATTCGGGCATGGTTAACGAGCTCCCGCCTGAGACATAGCGTCCTCTCGCCCGCCGCGCTATGGTCTTGCCAGCAAAAGACTATCGGCCATGCCGCGCGCGCGCGACCAAACCCATTTCGGCTTCCGCGAGGTACCGCTTGAGCGCAAGCAGGCCATGGTCGACGACGTTTTTCACAGCGTCGCGGGCCGTTATGACCTGATGAACGATCTGATGTCGGGCGGGCTACATCGCGCGTGGAAGGATGCGCTCGTCACGGCCGTCAATCCGCCCCGGGCGCGTATTGCCGTCGCAGGCGAGGCTAAGGCCCCCGCGCGGCCGTTTGCATTGCTCGATCTCGCGGGGGGGACCGGCGACATCTCCTTGCGGGTGCTCGAGGCGGCAAGCAGCGGCACGCGTGCGACCGTGGTCGACATCAACACCGACATGCTCACGATCGGACGAGCGCGCGCCGCCGAGCGCGGGCTCGAAGATGCGATTGTGTTCGTCGAAGGCAACGCCGAGGCGCTGCCGTTTGCCGAGCAAAGCTACGACACGGTCACGATCGCCTTCGGCATCCGCAACGTGCCGCGCATCGAGGCCGCGCTCGCCGAGGCTTATCGCGTACTGCACATCGGCGGCCGCTTTCTCTGTCTGGAATTTTCCGCGGTGGATGTGCCGGGTCTCGATGCAATTTATGATTTTTACTCATTTAACGTTATCCCCGTGCTCGGGCGCGTCGTCACCGGCGACGCCGCGGCGTACCGCTATCTGGTCGAATCGATTCGTCGCTTTCCGCGTCCTCATATCTTTGCCGACATGATGCGGACAGCCGGGTTCGCCCGGGTGTCTTTTCAGCGCATGAGCGGAGGCATCGTCGCGCTACATTCGGGCTGGCGCTTGTGATTGCCAGTCCGGCCCACCTCCTTCGTCTCGGCCACGCCGGCTTTGTGTTCGCGCGCGAGGGCGTATTTGCCGGAATCGATACGACGCTGTTGCCGCCGCCTGCGCGCGCGGCCGTGGGCTTGGCGCGGCTGATCGAGCGTCCGGCGAGCGCAGTCGCGGCGAACCGCATCGCAGCCGCGCTCACCCGGCTTGGGCCCACCTATGTCAAGCTCGGCCAGTTTCTGGCGACGCGACCAGACGTGGTCGGGGTAGCTTTGGCGCGCGAGCTCGAGACGCTGCAGGACAAGATGACGCCATTCGCGCAAGCGCAGGCGGAACGCGCAGTCGCGGCGGCGTTGGGCAAGCCGCTTGCCGACCTATTCACCGGTTTCGGCGGGCCTGTGGCAGCTGCTTCCATCGCGCAGGTGCACCGCGCCGCAGTCACGACCTGCGGCGGCTCCCGCGCGGTGGCGGTAAAGGTGTTGCGGCCGGGCATCGAACGACGGTTCAAGGTCGATCTCGACGCCTTCACGTTCGCGGCGCGCAATGCCGAAAAGATTTCTGCGGAAGCGAGGAGACTGCGGCTCGTCGAGGTGGTGGAGACGCTGCGCCGTTCGATGGGAATCGAGATGGATCTGCGCTTCGAGGCGGCCGCGCTCTCGGAGATGGCGGAGAACACCAGGGACGACCCTGATTTCCGCGTGCCCGCGGTTGACTGGGACCGCACCGCGCGTGACGTGCTCACGCTCGAATGGATCGAAGCGACGCCGCTCTCCGATCGCGCCACACTCGAAGCAAAGGGATTCGATCTCAGGCGCCTCGCCCGCGCGGTGATCCAAAGCTTTTTGCGGCATGCCCTGCGCGACGGCTTCTTCCATGCCGACATGCATCCCGGCAATCTGTTCGTCGACGATGCTGGCGAACTGGTGGCGGTCGACTTCGGCATCATGGGTCGGCTCGGGCCGAAGGAACGGCGCTTCCTCGCCGAGATTCTGCTCGGCTTCATCACCCGCGACTAGCGCACCGCCGAGGTGCACTTCGAGGCCGGGTACGTGCCGCGGCAGCATTCGGTCGAAAGCTTTGCCCAGGCAATCCGTGCGATTGGCGAACCGATCCACAACCGCACCGCGGAAGAGATCTCGATGGCGAAGCTGTTCGCGCTGCTGTTCGAGGTCACTGGGTTGTTCGACATGCGCACCAGACCCGAGCTTCTGCTCCTGCAAAAGACCATGGTCGTGGTCGAAGGCGTCGCTCGCTCGCTTGATCCCAAGCTTGACATGTGGGCGGTGGCCGAGCCGGTGGTGCGCGAATGGATTGAGCGCAATCTCGGACCGGTCGGTAGGATCGAAGACGCCGCACAAGGCGCGATCGAAGTCGGGCGCGTCCTCGGCGATATGCCACAGCTGCTCTCGCGCGGCGCGGTGCTGGCGGAACAGCTCGACGCCATCACCCGCGACGGCCTGGTGCTGGCCCCGCAGACTGTTGCGGAGATCGGCCGCGCTCAAGCGCGGCGCAACCGTTGGATCGCGGCCGCCTTGTGGGTGATTGCGCTATTCTTGGCATGGCTCATTTATCTGCTCACCTAGCTGTGATATCATTGATTGCATTGCAATCATCCGCTATGAAGGGCGAGCGCTCGCGCTATGGCCAGCATCACCATCCGCCAACTTGACGAGGGGTTGAAGCGCCGGCTGCGGCTGCGCGCGGCGCGCAACGGCCGCTCGATGGAGGACGAGGCCCGCACCATTCTGCGCCACGCGGCTAGTCTCGATGAGCGGATAGAGCCGGGCGGCACGCCCGAGACTCGCGCGCCGCACACCGCTCGTCGGGGCAGCAGCGCGACGGCGCATGCGCTGGGGCCTGCGGCAGAGCACGCGGACGCCGCACGGACAAAACGCATTCTGCTGATCATCGGCGGCGGCATCGCCGCCTATAAGGCGCTCGATCTCATCCGCCGATTGAAGGAGCGCGAGCTTGCCGTGCGCTGCATTCTCACCAAGGCGGCGCAGGAATTCATCACGCCGCTCTCGGCGGCTGCGCTCTCGGGCGAGCGCGCGTTCACAGATCTATTCGATCCGCAAACCGAGTTCGACATCGGCCATATCAGGCTCGCGCGCGAGGCCGATCTCATCGTGCTGGCGCCCGCAACCGCCGACCTCATAGCCAAACTGGCGGGCGGCCACGCCGACGACCTCGCCAGCGCCGTGCTGCTCGCGACCGACCGACCCGTCCTCGTGGCGCCCGCCATGAACCCCCGCATGTGGGAGCATAAGGCAACACGGCGCAATCTGGTGCAGCTCATCGCGGATGGCGTGGCGGTCGTAGGTCCCAACTCCGGCGAGATGGCGGAGGCGAGTGAGGCTGGCATAGGGCGCATGGCCGAGCCGCTCGAGATCGTGGCGGCGGTGCTGTCGCTGATTGGTCGTGCCGCAGGCGAGGGCGCGCTCGCCGGTAAGCGCGTAATCGTCACCTCCGGTCCAACCCATGAGCCGATCGATCCGGTGCGCTACATCGCCAACCGCTCCTCGGGCAAACAAGGCCATTCCCTCGCTGCGGCAGCCGCCGCAGCGGGCGCGGAGGTGACGCTCGTCTCCGGGCCGGTCCACCTGCCGGACCCGCCCGGCGTCAAAATCATCAAGGTCGCGAGCGCGCAGGACATGCTGGCTGCAGTGATGAACGCGCTGCCCGCCGATGTCGCGGTGTTCGCAGCCGCCGTGGCCGATTGGCGCCCGGCCAAGGCCCAACTAAACAAGATTAAGAAAGGCCCCGGCGGCGCTCCTAAGCTCGCACTCACCGAAAATCCCGACATCCTCGCGACAGTGGCGCACAACACGAAAAGACGACCTCACCTCGTTATTGGCTTTGCGGCCGAGACCGACCACATCATCGAGCACGCCAAAGCCAAGCTCGCACGCAAAGGGTGCGATTGGATCCTCGCCAACGACGTCTCGGCCGAGAGCGGTGTCATGGGCGGCGACCGCAACACCGTGCATCTAGTGACGGCGCAAGGGGTTGAATCCTGGCCGCCGCAATCGAAAGAGGACGTGGCGCGCGGGCTTGTGGCGCGCATTGCCGAAACGCTCGCCGGAGCCAAGCGGTGAGGAAAATCAAACTGCGGGTCATGCGGCTTGCGCACGCCGCCGACCTGCCGCTGCCGGCCTATCAGAGCGCGGGTGCCGCTGGCCTCGACCTCATGGCCGCGGTGCCCGCTGGCGCGCCCTTGGTCATCGCGCCCGGCGGCCGCACTGCCGTCCCGACCGGTCTTGCATTCGCGCTCCCTCCTGGGATCGAGGGCCAGATCAGGCCGCGCTCCGGGCTCGCGCTGCGGTACGGCGTGACGGTGCTCAACTCACCCGGCACGCTCGATCCCGATTACCGCGGTGAACTCCATGTAATTCTTGCAAATTTCGGGGAAGCGCCATTCCCGGTCGCGCGCGGGGCGCGCATTGCGCAGTTGGTACTGTCGGCAACCGTGCAAGCGAGTATTTGTGAAGTTGCAAATCTTGATGAAACAACGCGCGGAGTTCGGGGTTTTGGTTCTACGGGCACGGGACGGGAAGAGCGGAGCGATTAATTCGCGTTTCTCGACGTGGGGAACGTCATGCCGCTTCTGCCGCGCAAAGGCGCTTTGGCCATCGCCGCTGTGATCGACATCGCGGTCAACGCGCGAGGGCGCCCGGTCGCGGCCAAGGCGCTGGCGAGCCGACATCGGCTGCCGCCACGGCACCTGGAACCGGTGCTGCAAGCGCTGGTGCGCCACGGCATCCTCAAAGGCACGCGCGGGCCGCGCGGCGGCTACGAGCTGGCGCGCGAGCAACGCCGCATCACCGCCGACGATATTGTGCGGGCAGCCGGGACAGCTGAGGAGATCAATGGAGAGCCACACGCCAACTCCGCCTTGCTCGACAAGGTGGTGATGCCCGCGCTGGGACAAGCGGAGCATGCCTTCTGCGCGGCGCTCGCGCGAATCAGTATCGAGGACCTCGCCCATTCCGCCGCCGACC
>VAZQ01000593.1 GCA_005883115.1 Alphaproteobacteria bacterium
GCCACGTCTCCGGCCGGGATCGGCCGTCCCGGGCGCTCGCGCGCATCGATGCCGCGATCGAAGTAATCGTTGAGATACATCCCTCCGACATAGAACAGCGACATCGCCACCAGCACGATGCCGGTTCGGCCGTCGTGCCACGCACCACCGGCGAGCACCGCCCCGGTGAGGACGTTGGTCCACACCGTCGGCAGGTTTGACACCCGGCCAAGCGTCAGCAGAGCCGTCAGCGACAGGGGGCGTTGTGCCGTCATCGCCATCAGGACAGCTCCTCGAGCACCCAGAGCATCTCACGCGCGATCGCATCCGCCCGGCTCGACTGGCGCAGCTCAGGCGGCAGCACATCCCACGTATAGGTCTCGACCTCGAGATGGGACGCGACAAAGGCCGACTTGGCGGCGGCAAGCGCCGCCTTCAGCGTCGGTTGCGTCGAATGAAAGCCCCCGGCGATCTCCAGGAACACCGGCACGTGACAATGGACGCGCCACTCGCCCCCGGCCTCTCCGGCGCGCAGCGCCGCAAACGCGGGCTCCAGGTCGACATAGCGAACCAGAGAGCCGTTCCGCCGTTGCACGACCTGATGCAGGTAGACGCCGTCATTGAACGCCGTGAGCGTTTTTTCGGTGTTGGCATCGATCTCGGGCACTCGCAGCGCCGAGCTCAGCTGCAGCTTTCCGATCCGGATGCCGGCTTCTCCGAGCTGCGCGAAGGCGCGCGCCGGCTCCTCGAATTCCACCGCACCGTGGCAGACATCATAGCAGACGCCGAGATGGCGCCGCAGCGCGTCGTGAGCGGCGGCGGGCGACGTACCTGTCTGATCCGCAACGATTGCGGCACTGGCATCGGTGTGAAGATGATCACGAAAGAACGCGATCGTTTCCTCGACGGTCTCAAGAAAGCAGCATGGCTCGGGCTCGAGGGCGAGCACGATCTCGCGGCCGGTTCGGCGCCGCAGTGAGACGAGCGTGGCCACGTGGCGCGCGAGCGCGTCGGCCATCGCCCTGGCTGCGTCCGGCCGCGCCGCCGCTACCGCCTTGAACGTCCCCGGGACGGTCGACACCGAGCCGACCATCCCTTCCGGCAGAAGCGTCGCCAGGATCTCGGCGGCGCGATCGGTGTAGCGCAGCCGCTCCGGCGCAAGCCAATCAGGCTGATAAACGTCCTCCTTCACGCGGCGCCCATGGAATGGGCCGTAGGGGAATGCGTTGATGGTGAAGACGTACAGATTCTCGCGAGCGAGAAACGCACGAAACTCGTCGAGCACCGCCGGCGCACTTAGTGCCTCGGCAGCGATTCCGGAGAGCCGAAGGCCTAGACCGAATGCATTCTGCGGCGAGACCTTTGCCTTGATGTGTGGAACGTGAGCCTCGAGGCTCTGGCGCACCTCGTCCCAGCTCTCACCCGCATGGATATTTGTGCAGTAGGTCAGATGCACGTCACGAGATAAGTGAGCGAGATGCATGCATGCCACCTCCCGTTAGCGGCCGCGTCCTTTGAGCCATTCGATGGCTCTCTCGATCAGTTCCTCGTCCATGGTATGGACCTCGACACCATGTCCGATCGCTGCAAGGAGCGTTACGGTCAGCTCGCCGCCCAGATGCTCCTGGAAATCGGCGATCCCCGCGATGACGCGCCGGTGCCCACTCCCGTCCCTGAGGGCGAGCGCATCGTCCCAGAGCGTGAACCCGAGCGCCCGTAGCAGCCGGACAACGCGTGTGTCCTCGCCCTCCGGCAACAGGCCGGCGAGCACCGAATAGCGCGAGTCAAGCGCAATGCCAATCGCCACCGCCTCGCCATGGCGAAGGGCGTGGCGCGTGAGCGTCTCGAGCTTGTGGGCAGACCAGTGACCGAAGTCCAGGGGTCGCGCGGACCCGCTCTCGAAGGGATCGCCGCCGCACGCGATCTGGCGCATATGGAGCCTCGCGCAACGCCGCACCAGCGTCTTGAGCGTGTTCGGCTCGAAGGCCGCAAGCACCGCGGCCTCACGCTCGATCCAGTCAAAAAAGGCGCCATCGCGGATCAAAGCGACCTTGACCGCTTCGGCCATGCCGGCCCGCTTGTCGCGCGCCGGCAGCACGTCAAGAAAAGCCTGGTCGTTAATCACCGCGAAGGGCGGCGCAAAGGTTCCGAGCAGATTCTTGAGACCGAAAGCATTGATCGCGTTCTTCACACCGACGCCGGAATCGCTTTGCGCGAGCACCGTGGTAGGGCACCGGATGTGGCGCACGCCGCGATGAAATATCGCAGCGGCAAATCCCACCGCATCGAGCACGGCACCACCACCGATGGCGATCGCATAGGACTGCCGATCGATATGCCGCGCACAGAGATCCTTCAGGACGGCCGCCACGCAATCGTGCTGGTTCTTGACCGCCTCGCCCCCTGGAATGACGACAATTTCACCCGCGAGCTCCAGCGCGGCGGCGTGCGCGGCGGCGTAGTCGGCAATACGGCCGCCAAGCCGCGG
>VAZQ01000594.1 GCA_005883115.1 Alphaproteobacteria bacterium
TGGACCTTCTCCTGCGTAATGAGACGCTCGGTTTCGCTTTGGCCCACCTCCGGCTTTCCCTGATGGTCGACGACGACGAGGACGACCTTGGCGCCGCCGAGGCCCGGCAAACCCTTGTTCTTGGCGAGCACCAGCGGGAGGTCAGCGCCTTCGTTGACGATCTCTGCGGCCGTCTTAATCGCGGCTACGGCATCGATGCCGATCTGCGCGGTCGGGCCCGACAGCGGATAGAGCGCGCCAATCTTGACCTCTTGCTGCGCTATCGCTGATGCTGCGCCAGTCAACATTGCGACGCACGCGAGAACGACGATTCTGAGTTTCATAGCGGCGCTCCGTTCGAGCTCGTACTAGTGCGGTTAAGTTGAACTTCGTATCATCGGGACAGCAAACTCGTGTGGCGATTTCAAATGCCAAACCGCTTCCTGAGTGGGAGACCGGTGCTGGATTGGACCGTGTTTTGCATGTGCTCGTCAACTCAATTTAGTTTCTTAGAGATGTGCGCGCGCTGATGTCCAGAGACCTCATCCTACAAGCCGTCATCAGTGGGCTTCTGATGGGATTGATTTATGCGCTTGTGGCGGTCGGCCTGACGCTAATTTTTGGCCTGATGGAAATTGTCAACTTCGCGCATGGTGAGTTTCTCATGCTCGCCATGTTCACGGCGTTCTGGTTCTGGGCTCTTGGCGGCCTCGATCCAATGCTGTCGCTGCCATTCGTAGCGATTCTGCTCGCCGTTGCCGGCATATTGGCGCACTTCGGCATCATCCGGCGGCTGTTGAAGGCGCCCATGCTCGCCCAAGTCTGCGGCACGTTCGGCCTCGGTGTTGCGCTGCGTGCCGGCGCCCAATTCCTCTGGACGCCCGACTTTCGCACCATCACCAATCCGTTCATTGCCGGGCGCGTGCAAATCGGCCCAATCTTCATCGGCCAACCCCAGTTGATCTCTGGCGGCATCTGCCTGTTGTCTTTCGCCGCACTCTGGTGGTTCGTCACCCGCACCGAAACGGGTTTGGGTCTCCAGGCAACCGCGCAGGATCGCCAGGCGGCAGCCGTGATAGGGATTCCGACCGAACGCATGTTCGCGTTGGGTTGGGCGATCGGACTCGGCTGCGTCGGGATCGCCGGCACCATGCTCTCGACCTTCTATTACATTTTTCCCGAGGTCGGCACGAATTTTGCTCTGCTGGCATTCGTTGCCGTCGCGCTCGGCGGGTTCGGCAGCATCGCCGGCAGCCTTCTCGCTGGCATATTGATCGGACTTGTCGAGTCGCTCGGTGGGCTCTTGCT
>VAZQ01000595.1 GCA_005883115.1 Alphaproteobacteria bacterium
GCGTTACGCCGTGGGCAGGATTGATGGTCGGCATGCTGCTCTCGGCGCTCGCCGCCGTCGCCATCGGAGTGCCGACGTTGCGCCTGCGCGGGCACTATTTCGCAATCGCCACGTTGCTCATCGGCTCCAGCGTGCAGATCGTCTTCCAGCGATGGGACTGGGTGGGCGCAGCATCCGGGCTTTACGTGCCGATCGAGCGCACCTCACCCTTGTTTTATCTGCAATTCCACACGAGCAAAGTGCCCTACTATTACCTCGCGCTCGGTGCGGCGGCGGCCGGCTATCTGGCGGTGTGGAGGCTGCGCCGCAGCCGGCTCGGCTTTCGCCTGCAGGCGTTGCGGGATGAGCCGGATGCAGCCGCGAGCCTCGGCATCGCGATCGCACGCCACAAAGTGCTGGCGTTCATGATCTCCGCCGCGATGATGTCAGTCGCGGGCACATTTTATGCGCAATATGTGCTGGTCTTGGATCCGGAACGACTGTTCTCGACGGAGATTTCGATCATCGTCCTGCTCATGACCGTACTCGGCGGGAGCGGCACGTTATGGGGCCCAGCGCTGGGAGCAGCGATCCTGGTGCCCTTGTCGGAATACAGTCGGATCTGGTTCGGCGGCACCGGTCGCACAATCGATCTCATCCTTTACGGCATTTTGATCCTGCTTGTGTGCATGTGGCGGCCGAGCGGCATCCTCAGCCTATTGGAAGAGCGCATTCGGCGCCGCGCGGGGAGCCCATGAGCCCGCTGCTCGAGGTCAGGGGTCTGACGAAACGCTATGGCGGGCTGACCGCCAACGCCAATGTTGTCTTCGATGTGAACGAGGGCGAGATCGTCGGCATCATTGGTCCGAACGGCGCCGGCAAGTCGACGCTGTTCGATCTGATCACCGGCTTCCAACCGCCCGACGCCGGTCGCGTCCTCCTTGACGGGCACGACATCACAGGCCTGCGGCCTGATCGCATCAGCCACCTGGGTGTCGCCCGCACCTTCCAAAAGCTGAAACCGTTCCTCGATCTGACGGTCACCGAAAACGTCATCGTCGGGGCGCTCGCCCACACGTCGG
>VAZQ01000596.1 GCA_005883115.1 Alphaproteobacteria bacterium
ATGCCTGGCGTCATCTGGGCGTCTATACCGGGCGCATCCTCAACGGCGCCGGGCCTACCGGTCGTGCAATCGAGCAAGTTCGAGCTGGTCATCAACGTCCAGAGCGCACGGATGCTCGGCCTCGAAGTGCCTCCGACGCTGCTCGCCCGCGCCGACGAGGTGATCGAATAAATCATTGCAACTCGTGCACGTCTTTTGTTGCGCTGCATGAGACCGCTTTTGGCACGACGCGTCGGATCCCAGTTTGATCGCCGACGGTCGCTGTCGGGGCGAAGCGGACATGCACCGTGGCGTGACTTCAACTGGCTCTGTCGTGGATGACCCTGGCTGTGTAAAAACGCGCTGGTCGATGTGATTCTCGCAGTATGATTCCCGCGCGATTTGCGAGGGAATCAGATGAAGCGCTTTGTTGAGGGCACGGATCGCGGGCAGAACACGTTGTTTCCTGAGTGCCTGCAAGATTGGATTTGCGAGGATAATCCGGTTCGCGTGATCGACGTCTTTGTCGACGAGCTCGATCTGGCCGAGCTTAGGTTCAGCGGGATTGATCCCGAGGCAACTGGCCGGCCTTCGTACCATCCGTCGGTGCTGCTGAAGCTCTACATCTACGGCTATCTCAATCGGGTTCAGTCGAGCCGCCGGCTTGAGCGTGAGGCCTCCCGCAACGTTGAAGTCATGTGGCTCACCGGTCGGCTTGTTCCCGATCACAAGACGATCGCTGATTTCCGCAAGGATAACGGGCCTGCGATACGCAAGGTGTGCGCGCAGTTCGTCGCACTTTGCCGAGAGATGGGCCTGCTGACGAAAGCGAGCGTTGCCATCGACGGCAGCAAGTACAAAGCGCTTAACATCCGCGACAAGGATTTCACGCGCGCCAAGATGGAGCGCCGCCTCGCTCAAATCGAGGAGAGCGTGGCGCGGTATCTGAGCCAGCTCGACACCGCCGACCTGCAGGAGCCATCGGAAGCGCTCGCCGCGAAGACGGCGCATCTCAAGGAGAAGCTTGCCAAGCTCGCGAGCGAGGTCCGGCGCCTGAAAGCGATCGAGAAGGAGATGCTTGCCTCGCCCGATCAACAGATTTCTCTGACCGATCCTGATTCACGTTCGATGGCGACAAGCGGGCGCGGCTCGGGCGTCGTCGGCTACAACGTGCAGGTCGCTGTGGATACCGAGCATCATCTGATCGTCACGCACGAGGTGACGAATACCGGCTCGGATCGCTCACAACTTGCCAACGTCGCATCGCAGGCGAAAGGCGTTCTTGGTGCTGACCATCTCGATGTCGTCGCCGATCGCGGCTACTTCAACAGCACCGAGATTCTGGCATGCGAGCAAGCCGACATTACGGTGACGCTGCCGAAGCCAATGACATCGGGCGCGAAGTCGGATGGCCGCTTCGGCAAGCAGGACTTCGTCTATCTGCGGATGGAGGATGTCTACCGCTGCCCGTCGGGCGAGAAGCTGACCTATCGTTATACGAACGAGGAGGACGGCAAGACGCTGCGCCGCTATTGGACGACGGCATGCCCGCGCTGCCCGCTCAAATCTCAGTGTACCAAGGGACCGGAGCGGCGCATCACGCGATGGGAGCACGAACACCTGCTCGAAGCTGTGCAGCAGCGTCTCGATGAGAACCCGCAGGCAATGCGCCAGCGCCGTGAGACGGTCGAGCATCCCTTCGGCACGCTCAAGATGCGGATGGGCGCGACGCACTTTCTGATGAAGCGCCTACCTAAGGTTGCGACCGAGATGGCACTGCACGTGCTCGCCTACAATCTCACGCGGGTCATGAACATCGTCGGCGTGCAGCCGCTCATGGCGGCGATCCGGGCGTGAGGGCTGGGCATCGGCGCGCGCCCATACTCTCGACACCACCAGATCGCTCACAGCGGCCGGGCAAGCGATACAGTCGATTCCAGCTCGTAATTGCAAGAACATGGCAAGTTTGCCTGTCCCGGAATTCGTGAGTTGGTGCTCGCTGGTGTCCGCCCCCGCCAAAACGTTTTCACGCAACCAAGACCCATACCCGACGTCACTGCATCGGGTTATCCTGCTCCTCGTTGGGCTTGTAGCGACAGCTTCAAAAGAGCATGAGATGAATCAACAAGGACAATGGCAGGTCGCCGGCAGCGCGCCAGAGGTGTATGAGCGCGAGTTGGTCCTGGCTGTGTTTGGAGCGTGGGCTCCGATACTTGTAGAGCTGGCTACCCGCCCCGATGGATAAGTGACAGTGCAATCGCTAATGACCATTGTTGTGCATCAGATTCTAGAGATTTCCATCAATGCCGGGTCGTGGCCGTTGCTCCCAATCGGGAGGCGACACTGCTCACACGACTGACGCTTAATTCCACGAACGCTCACACAACAAATGCAACGTGCTCGTTCAGCGGCGGGCGCCAGAGGCAGTTTGCAAGGGTCTTGAGGTTCTGCGCGATGGAAGCCGTGATAGAGGCAGGCGGGAGGTCCAACCCCGCGCTGAATCGACGCGGCACCGCGCTCGTCAGCACGACGGCGCGGACGTTCTCGTCGGCCGCGGCCCGCCCAACTGATGGATCA
>VAZQ01000597.1 GCA_005883115.1 Alphaproteobacteria bacterium
TATCGACTTGCTTTCTTTTTAGCAGGCCGCCGTGCGCGCGTACTTGGCGCTGGAGCCTTCTTCTTCTCCGCGTCGACGCTGGCACGAAGGGAATCCATCAGAATAATTTGCTGTAATCGCGGCATCGAATGCGAGTCATAATTGCCGAGTCCTTGCCGCGTCCCGTTAAGCGTGTTCCTCGGCCGCAGGCAGCTTCTTGCTGTTGTGCAACTGCGGCACACCGTCAGAGCGACGGTCGCGGGCGAACGCGGCGTGCTTCATCAACGGCGAGCTTCTGCAACCACCGAGAATGCAGGTCGAGCGCTTGCTCGCTTTCCCGCCTCGGGCCTCCTTGGACGCGGACGGAGCGGTCTCCATTGCGGCTCAGGCCGGCGAAGCTTTTCGAAGCCGCGAGAGCATCTTCCAGCAAGCTAGAACGAGCACCAGCAGCGCAGCGGCCGGCGCCAACAAGGCGTCCGGTGATTGCATGGCCCACAAGGTCGCACCGCTGATCGCGCACCAGAGCAGCGGGAACGACGAGAAGCTCCCAATGCGTGCGGTCGGCCGCAATGAGAACGCCGAGCGTCGCCACCACGGTGGGATCCGGCGCAATGCCGAAGAGCTCGGCTTGCAGCCACGGCCGACCGAGCAGCCGGCCGATCAGCGGCCACGCGAACAGCGCAAAGACAAAGATGCAAAGCCCGACTGCGCCGGCCACGTCCCGGCCCGGGCGTAGCGATAGCAAGTTGCGGATAAGGCCGGTCCAGACCAGGAGCAGCGCCTCGACCGCATAGCCCGCGGCGAAATAACTGGCGGCCCAGTTGATGGTATCGTAGCGGGCGAGCAAGTAGGCCCAGGCGACGAACAGCCAGCAAGTGGCAAGGATGACTGCGACGGTGCGACCTTGCCAGGCTCCGCCACGAAGCCACAAAACCAGCACCGCGAGGCCGAGCATGATCGCCAGGACATGCCACGGCCAGATCGCGAGATTGTAGAGCTCGAACAGGCGGTAATAGGTGCGCGGCGAAAACAGCAGGAAGTCCAACAGCGAATAGGTCCACCATTCCGACATCAGAGCTTCTCGACACGAGCGATCATGCGGGCGCGCATGGCCTCGTCCGGCGGCACCCCGGTGGCGGCGGCCATGTTTTCCCGCACATGATCGACGCGGGTGGTCGCCGGGATGGCGCAGGTGACGGCCGGATGAGAGACGATGAACTTGAGAATGATCTGCGCCCAACTCGCGCAGCCGATCTCCGCGGCCCAGCCGGGCAGCGGATGGCGCTCTATCTTTCTGAGCAGCTCGCCTTCGCGAAACGGCCGATTAACGATCACGCCAATGCCGCGGTCCTGCGCCAGCGGAAGGATGCGATCTTCGACCTGGCGGTCGAGAATGTTGTAGGTGACCTGAACAAAGTCGAGCGGCTGGGCGCGCATGATCCGCTCGACCTCGCCGTGCCGGCGCCCTTCCGAGGTGGTGATCCCTACGTAGCGGAGCTCGCCGGTGGCCTTCATGGCGAGCAGCGTCCGCAGATGCTCCTCCCAGGAGAGGAGATTGTGGACCTGCAGCAGATCGAAGCGAGACACGCCCCAGAATCGGCGGGAGGCTTCGATCTGGTCCGCTCCGCGGGCGCCGGAGGAGATCCAGACCTTGTCGGCCGAAAACAGGCTCGGCGGCTCGTTGAGCTTGGTGAGACCGTATCCAATCACCTTCTGGGACGAGCCGTACATAGGCGAAGAATCGATCAGGCGCCCGCCGGAGTCGAAGAAGGCGCCCATCACCTGCGCGCAGGCGTCGCGCGCGACCGTGTCGTTGCCGACATTGAAGGTGATGCAGCTTCCGAGCCCGACCGCGGGCAACTCTTCGCCGGTCGAGGGTATCGGCTTGCTGAACACGCGAGCCTGTTGGGAAGAGGCGAGTTGCGGGCGGCATAGCGCGGCCGCGCCGGTGGCGGCCAAGGCGCGGAGTAGCCGGCGGCGACTGAGTGGTGCCATTTGCTCCATCGCGCGCTCCATGGAGAGCGACTCACGAGCGAGGCCAACGATCCGACGGGCCACGCTGCTCATGTAGCGCTGCTTTCGCAACCCTCAAGGCGTTCTATGCGGGCGCGATCCTTAAGGGCGAGAGACCGGCAGAGTTGCTGGTCCTGCAGCCAACCAAGTTCGAACTTGTCATCAATCTGAAAACCGCAAAGGCGCTGGGCATAAAGGTGCCGCTCACGCTGCAAGTCGCTGCCGATGAGGTGATTGAGTGAGGAGGCGCGAGTTCATCACGCTGCCGCTCGTCGCGCGTGCGTAAGGTGAAGCGGAATTGGCGGGGGATAAGGAGCGCCGCCGCAGCGGGGGAGCAAGTCAGATAATTATCACGAGCAGTCCTACCGCTGCTATCCCAACGATCAGAAACGTCCATGCGGCCGCGTCGCACTCGAGCCAATGTGTGTGCACGCGCATGAAGGTCATTCCCCATTGAACAATGAGCGAGTGATGAATGCAGCCTTGAAAAGTAAATAAACTCTCAATTTGCTGTTGCAGCCTCGCCACACCCACCTCGTTATCTACTTCATAACACTTTGCGGTCACCCTTTGGTCAAAGTCTACCTGGATTTGGTCAAAGTGTGCCTGGAGTGGAGGCTGTCATGGCCCATGTGCTTCAAGAACTGTTGCTGTATTGCTGCCTAGCTGCATTCGTCACGGGCATCGTCCTCGCAGCAGCGACCTTGATCAGCTAAGAAAACTTCTGTCATTTACGCCGGCGGCTCTTGGCGAACAGCGCGGCGCGATCTGTTCGGGGTCTTCGCGAGCTTGCCCGAGCTGAACCATCTGTCGCACCCGCTGCCTAGCGGCGCTCTTCGGGCGCCGAGTGCATATAAGTCAAAGTACACGATCAGGAAGCTACGGCACGAGCGGTTCGGCCAATCCTCGGAGCGTGGCGCGCTGCTCGAGCAACTCGAGCTTCAACTCGCCGACTTGGAAGAGGATGCGGCGCAAGCCGAAGCGGCGGCGCGGATAGCGGCTGCGGCGGCAACGAGCGATTTGCCATTGGACGCCTGATGAAACAAACGACGAAATGCGGCTGAAACACTCGTGTGCGATCCTTCTTTTCTGGCAAGGCAAAGACCGGCGTGGC
>VAZQ01000124.1:0-11591 GCA_005883115.1 Alphaproteobacteria bacterium
AGGATATTGTCGCGGTCGATGCGCCATGGCGGCGCAATGGCAACCGCGACCTGCGCGCTTGCGCAAATTTTCGCGTGCAGCTTTTCGCGCGTTTGCGGATCGAGCTTTTTGGAGTCATCAAGTCCGCGCGGCACGCGCTGGGGATCGAGCACGACCGCGGCGGCAACGACAGGACCGGCGAGCGGCCCCCTGCCCGCTTCGTCGCAACCCGCGATCGGCCACACACCGCGTTTGAGCGCCGCGCGCTCGCGGCGGAAGGTGGGGCGGATGTCGTCATCTCCCAGCGGCAGCCGCACCACGCGAACGGTACGACTAGCGCCTGGGCGGGGCGAGGGCGGACGAGGCATGGCGCGATGGTGCGCGCCGCAGCGTGCAAGTCAACCGTGCCGCATTCGCCGCTGTGGAGTACGCTCCACGTCGTTTTTCCCGCTTGCGGGCGACGACGCGGGAAAAATCAGAACAAACTCAGCTGCTCCGCAGCCCGCCAAGGTGGACAGAAATGGTCTGTCGTCAGCCGCATGCGCGTTTTATTGAAGCCGAGCTTCTCACAGGCCAGTTCGAAACGGCGCCCGATCATCCAGGCAACCGGGCCGGTTCCCGTCATGCGCGTATTCCAGCTCGAATCGTAATCTTTACCGCCGCGGCTTTCGCGGATCAGCTTAAAGACGTGGCGATAACGGTCGGGAAAATTGGCCATCAGCCATTCCCGGAAAAGATCGCGCACCTCGAGCGGGAGCCGCAGCAACACATAGCCGGCCTCGCGCACGCCGACGGCTGCGGCAGCATCCAGGATGCGCTCGATCTCGGCATCATTGAGAGCAGGGATGACGGGCGCCACCATCACCGAGCTTGGCACGCCGGCCGCCGTGAGTTGGCGCAGCGCCTGGAGCCGTCGCGGAGGTGTCGCCGCGCGCGGCTCCATCACGCGCGCGAGGCGAGTATCCAGGGTCGTCACCGACAGTGCGACCTTGACGAGGTCGCGCTGTGCCATGCGGGCGAGGATGTCGAGGTCGCGCAGCACCAGGGCCGATTTCGTCACGATACCAACGGGATGCCCGCAGCGATCGAGCACTTCAAGGATGCGGCGCATAATCTGATGCTCACGCTCGATCGGCTGGTAGGGATCGGTGTTGGTGCCGATGGCGATGGTGCGCGGGACATAGCCGGGGGCCGACAACTCGCGTTCGAGCAACTTCGCCGCGTCGGGCTTGGCGAAGAGCTTGGTTTCGAAATCGAGCCCCGGCGAGAGGCCGAGATAAGCATGGGTGGGCCGCGCGAAGCAGTAGATGCAGCCGTGTTCGCAGCCGCGATAAGGGTTGATTGATCGATCGAAAGAAACATCCGGTGAATCGTTCCGGGTGATGATTTTGCGCGTCGAATCGAAGGTCACCGTGGTTTTGAAAGGCGGCAACTCGTCGAAGCTTTGCCAGCCGTCATCGAAAGCAACGCGCGCGAGCGGCTCGTAGCGACCGGAGGCGTTCGACTGCGCGCCGCGACCGCGCCGATGGGCGGCCTCGACGGCGACCGCCGCGTCGGTTGGCGCTGCCAGCTCCACGGCGGCGGGACGGCCGGGAATATGTCCCGACCGGGGTGCAGAGCCGCCCGCCGGCGTGCGGGGCTGGGGCCAGGAGGGCGCCGGCGGGCGTCTGACGGCTGCATGTGAGCGAGCCATGGGATTAATCCTAGCGCTGCCTTGCGAACGAAACAAGAACATAATGGCCCTAGGGACAGCGCGCAAGTCTCGCGACCCTGGACTCCACGATCGCTCTCCGGCGGAGTAGGACCACCTCTTTTTTCTCCGCGCGGCCAGGGCGATAAGGACGGGGATGGGGTCAAGGACGCGCGTCGGGAACATGGGCTCATGCTCACCGTGGTGATCGGCACGCACAACAGCGAGCGCGCACTCTTGCCGACGCTGTCGGCGCTGGTTGCCGGGGCGGTTGCCGGCCTTGTGCGCGAGGTGATCGTTGCCGACGGCGGCTCGCGCGACGCGACCGCCGCGATCGCCGACGGCGCGGGGTGTCGTGTATTGGAATCGACAAAATCGCATGGCGCGCGCTTGAGGCAAGGGGCCGAAGCAGCGCGCGCCCTCTGGCTCCTTTTTCTCTGCCCCGGCGTCGTCCTTGAGCCGAGTTGGGTCGAGGAGAGCAGGCGTTTTATGGAGAACGCTGAGCGTCGTCGCCACGGCTATGCGGCCGTATTCCGCGCGGACACCTTCCGCGCCGGCGTGCTCGAAGCCATGGCGTTGCTGGGGACCGCGCTCGGTATAAGCCTCGGTCCCGGCCAAGGGCTGGTGATCGCCCGCACGTTATACGACGCGGTGGGCGGCCACCGCGACGTCGAGGACCCGGAGCGCGATCTGCTGCGCCGCCTGGGCCGCCACCGCCTCGTACGGTGCGAACCGCCGCAGTTTGAAGTTACTTGATCTCGTCAACATTTTAGTTGACTCTGTCAACCTAAAGTTCCGCACCCTCCCATGGCAGAGACACCCGCCCATAATTTCGATGATCGCGTCGGCGCGGTCCGCCGCTTCAATCGGCTCTACACACGCCGCATCGGCGTGCTGGAGGATGGCTTTCTAGGAAGCCCCTACTCGCTCACGCAGGCGCGCGTGCTCTACGAGCTGGCGCGCCGTCCCAAATCAACTGCAACCGAGATCGCCGCCGAGCTCGGTCTCGATCATGGCTATCTCAGTCGGATCCTGCGGGACTTCGACAAGCGTGGCCTCCTCGTCAAAACCGCTTTGCCCCATGATCGGCGGCAAGCTCTGCTATCTCTCACCGCAAAAGGCCGCATGGCATTCGCGCCGCTCGAGCAGCATTCACAAGAACAAGTCGGCGCGATGCTCGGCGCGTTGTCCGTTCCGGATCAGGAGCGGGTGGTCGCCGCGATGCGCACTATCGAAATCTCCCTGTGCGAGGAACCCGCGCCGCCAGTGCCCTACCTGCTGCGGGCTCCACGCGCCGGCGACATGGGCTGGATCGTGGCTCGCCATGGCACGCTTTACGCGGAGGAATACGGCTGGGACGAGCGCCTCGAAGCTCTCATCGCGGAAATCGTTGCAGCCTTCGTCCGCAACCAAGATCCGAGGCGCGAGCGTTGCTGGATCGCCGATCAGCAGGGCGAGAATGTGGGATCGGTCCTACTGGTGCGCGAGACGGATGAAGTCGCACGGCTGCGCCTTCTATTGGTCGAGCCGAAAGCGCGCGGCCTCGGGATCGGCGCCCGACTGGTCGATGAGTCCTTGCGTTTTGCGCGCGAGGCGCAGTACCGCAAGGTCACGCTGTGGACCCATACCGTGCTTACCGCCGCGCGCCGGATTTACGAGGCAGCGGGTTTCAAGCTCGTTGATCAATGGAAGCACGACATGTTCGGCAAGCAGCTCGACGCCGAAACGTGGGAGCTGGAGCTGCGCTAGACGGTTGCGCCCTTCGCCTTGGCGCGGCGCAAGTGCTCGTCAAGCCGCGGCATGATCTCGACGAAATTACAGGGCCGGTAGCGGTAGTCGAGCTGGTGTACCAGGATCTCGTCCCAGGCGTCGCGGCAGGCGCCGGGCGAGCCCGGTAGGCAGAACACATAGGTGCCGCCGGCAACGCCTGCAGTTGCGCGGGTCTGGATCGCCGAGGTGCCGATCTTGGCCTGGCTCACCAGCAAGAACATCGTCGCGAAACCATCCATGCGCTTCTCGAACAACGGCTCGATCGCTTCCGGCGTTACGTCCCGTCCGGTGAACCCGGTCCCGCCGGTTGTGATGATCACGTCGATTGCAGGATCGGCTATCCATTGGTTGACCTGCGCACGGATGTTGCCGACGTCATCAGTGACGATCGCGCGGCTGGCGAGGGAATGGCCCGCCTTTTCGATGCGCTCGACCAATGTCGCACCGGATTTGTCGCCTTCCAGTGCGCGCGAGTCAGAAATCGTGAGTACCGCGATCTTCAGCGATACGAATTGCCTGCTGTTATCGATTCCAGGCATGTCGAACTACACAAAACCGATTCATGAGTACATGTCGTCCGCGCCAAAGCGGGCACCCATGATCACGCCTCTGGAATTCCCCGCTTGCGTGCGCGGGGACGACGGGGAAGAATTCACGCCATCTCACCTCGGCTCTCAAAGCTGAGCTGCGGCAAAGGTGTTGCAGTTTGAAAGCGAGCCAGAGCGGAAGCCGGCGTTGAACCAGCGTTGGCGCTGCTCAGAAGTCCCGTGGGTGAAGGAATCGGGAACCGCGTAGCCTCGTGCCCTCTTCTGCAGCGTGTCGTCGCCGATCGCGGCCGCGGTGCGCAAGGCGGCCTCCACGTCACCCGGTTCGATGAACAGCGGCCGGCCCTCGCTCCTTAGCATCTCATTCTCGCGGTTCGCCCAAACCCCGGCGAAGCAATCCGCCTGCAGCTCGACTTGCACCTGAACGTGGTTCGCCGCGGCCCTGCTACCTGCGGCGCGTTGCGCCTGCTGCGCCTTGGGCAGAATGCCGAGGAGATTCTGCACGTGATGTCCAACCTCATGCGCGATCACATAGGCCTGCGAAAACTGGCATGTCTTGCTGCCGACGTCGCAGCCATGGAAACGCGTCGCGATCTGATCGAAGAACGAGGTGTCGAGATAGACCTTCTGGTCAGCGGGACAGTAGAACGGTCCCATAGCGCTTTGCGCTTCTCCGCCGCAACTCGCGTGTGTCGCGCCGCGATAGAGAACGAGCACGGGCGGCCGATAGATCCTGCCGTCGCTCGCGAAGATTTGCTTCCACTGTAACTCGGTGCTGCCGAGCACCTTGCTCACGAAGCGCCCCATCTGGTCTTGCGGAGCGCTGGTGCGCCGCGCGGTGGGCGGCGCCTGCACCTGCGGCCGGCCGGGGCCGGTCAGGATCTCGGCACCGCCGATGAGCACGCTCGGATCGATGCCGAGTGCCCAACCGATCAGGCCGAGCGCCACAATCGCGCCGATGCCCAGTCCGCCGCCGCCGATCGGAATCCCGAAGCCACCGCCGCCGTAACCTTCCGCGCGTCGATCTTCGACGTTGCCGCTTTCCGGCAGATCATCCAAGCGCATGGTTTGCCTCCTTGCCCCGCGGCCGGTCACACGGCCGCCGCAGCGGTTGACTTTCGGTTACCACAGCGCCGATCACGCCCTCGCGAATATAATTCGCGGACAATTCTTTCCCAATAGCCGTGCGGTCCGGTTAAGCCGTTTTTTACCGCGCGCCGGCATAGTGCGTGGCCGTCGGTTGTAGGTCCCGCGTCACCGACCGCGTCGCCTGAGTCAGAGTGCTGAATCATGGTTGGATCGCGTCGCGGGGCGTCCGCTCGGGCGCCCCGCGTCAGTTTCGAGTGCGTCGCAACCAACCGCGTTCTCGTCGGCGACTGCATTGCCGAGATGGCAAAGCTGCCGGCGGAATCGGTTGATCTCATTTTCGCTGATCCCCCCTATAACCTGCAGCTGCAAGGCGACCTCAAGCGTCCCGACGACTCGCGCGTCGATGCGGTCGACGACGACTGGGACAAGTTTTCGAGTTTTGTCGCTTACGACGACTTCACCCGCGCTTGGCTCATCGCATGTCGGCGCGTGATGAAGCGCGAGGCGACGCTGTGGGTGATCGGCTCCTATCACAACATCTTTCGCGTCGGCGCGATCCTGCAGGACTTGCGCTTCTGGATCCTCAACGATGTAGTGTGGCGCAAATCGAATCCGATGCCGAATTTTCGCGGGCGGCGCTTCACCAACGCGCACGAGACGCTGATCTGGGCGGGACGCGACCCGGGCGCGAAGGGCTACACCTTCAATTACGAAGCGCTCAAGGCGGGCAACGACGGCGTGCAGGTGCGCTCGGACTGGACCATTCCGCTGTGCACTGGCGAGGAGCGCCTCAAAGGGAGCGACGGCAAGAAGCTGCATCCGACTCAGAAGCCGGAGGCGCTGGTGGCGCGGATCATGCTCGCATCATCGCGGCCCGACGATCTCGTGCTCGACCCGTTTTGCGGCAGCGGCACGACCGGCGCGGTCGCCAAGCGATTGCGGCGGCGCTTCGTCGGCATCGAGCGCGAGAGCGCCTATGCGGCGGCCGCACAGGCGCGTATCGCAGCGGTCACGCCGCTGCCCGTACCCGCGCTCGCACCCTTCATGACGGCGCGCGAGGCGCCGCGCGTGCCGTTTTCGGCACTGATCGAGGCCGGGCTGATCGCGCCGGGCGCCCGCTTATGTGATGCCCTGCGCAAGATCGAGGCGCTGGTTCGCGCCGACGGCGCGATTGCGTTGGGCGAGACGGTCGGCTCCATCCACCGCATCGGCGCGCTGGCGCAAGGCTTGGAGGCGTGCAATGGCTGGGCCTTCTGGCACGTCAACACGGCCAAGGGGCTCCTCTCGATCGATGTTCTGCGCGCGCAAATCAGGGCGCAAATACAGGCGTAGCGCCTGCCCGAGGGCGCTCACCCGCCCGGCGCGCCTTGCGTGTTGACGAAGAGCGAATAGACCGAGTGGCTTGCGGCCATGAACAGCCGGTTGCGCTTGACACCGCCGAAGCAAACATTGGCTGAGCGCTCCGGCAACCCGATGAAACCGATCGCTTTCCCGCTCGGATCGAAAATTTTCACCCCATCTTGTTGCGCGTTGCCCATGCCCCAGCCGCACCACAGATTCCCATCGACGTCGCAGCGGAGGCCGTCGGGCGTGCGCCCGGCTCGGCAGTGATGAAGGCGCGGCTGTTGCCGATCTTGTCATCGTTAACGTCGTACACGCGGATCACTCGCGGGGTTAGGCCAGCTTCGACAATGTAGAGCTTCTTCTCGTCGGGCGAGAAGCAAAGCCCGTTCGGCCGGTTGATGTCGCCGGCAACCACCGTCGCGCGACCCGACTTCGGGTCGAGCCGATAGACATTGGTCGGCAGCCGGGCGTGGTGACGTGACCCTCGTAGTTGCCGAGGATGCCGAACGGCGGATCGCTGAACCAGATCGAATCGTCGGATTTGACCACGATGTCGTTCGGCACGTTGAGCGGCTTGCCGTCGAACTTGTCGATCAGCACCGTGATGTTGCCGTCGTACTCGGTCCGCGTCACCCGGCGGGTGTCATGTTCGCAGGTGACGAGGCGGCCCTGCCGATCGCGGGTGTTGCCGTTGGAGTAATTCGATGGACTGCGATAAACGCTGGTGCGTCCGGTCGTCTCGTCCCAGCGCATGATCCGGTTGTTGGGAATGTCGCTCCAGAGCAGGCAACGCGCATCGCCGAAATAGACCGGCCCTTCGCACCAGCGCATACCGGTGGCGAGCCGCTCCACGCCCGCCTGGGCGATGCGATATTTGGCAAAGCTCGGGTCGAGAATCTGGATCGCAGGGTCGGGATAGCGCTCGCTTGGCTCCCAGCCACCGAGTGCCGTGCGCGTAAATGTCGTCGCCGCAGTTGCACCGGCGGCGGCAGTCAGATTGCGTCGCGTGAATTCCATGGCAGGCCCTCCCGCACTTCCGATCTCGGCGGATCGTGCGGCACTATCCTAACGCATGCGCCAGCACTTTGCGCATGAGGTTCGGCAGTGCTTCATCGGCAAGATCAGCGCGCCTGACCCAGCGGGCGCCGGGCGGCGCCGTCGCGTCGGGGGCAAGCTCGGCGAGATAGACGAAGAGCTCCAGCGGGAAATGCGTGAAGGTGTGTGTGACGACGCCGGCGAGCCGCCGCCACCTCGGCTGCGCGCGTCCGAGACGCGGCGCGAGCTCCGGACCGCCGTCGAAATCATGCGTCCACTGCGTCGTCGGAACCTCGGTCATGCCGCCGAGCAATCCCTTCGGTGGACGCGAGCGCACGAGCACGAAGCCGTCGCTACGAAGGACAACAAAGGCAGCGCCGCGGCGCAGCCGTCCCTCCCTCTTCGGCGCCTTCAACGGAAACGCCTCCGGGTCGCCGCGCCGGCGCGCGGCGCACGCGCTCCTCCAGGGGCACAGCGCACAAGTCGGTGTCTTCGGCGTGCAGATGGTCGCGCCGAGGTCCATCAGCGCTTGCGCGAAATCGCCCGCGCGCTCGACCGGCACGAGGCATTCGGCAAGCCGCCGAATGTTCTGCTTGGCGGCGGGCAGTTCGTCTTCAACCGCGTAAAGCCGTGCCACCACCCGTTCCACATTGCCGTCGACCGCCGCAACCGGGGTATCGAACGCGATCGCCGCGATCGCCGCGGCGGTATAGGGCCCGACGCCGGGCAGGTCGGCGAGCGCCGCCTCGCTCTGTGGAAAAGATCCACCGTGATGCGCGACCACCGCCTTGGCGCAGGCATGCAAATGCCGCGCGCGCGCGTAATAGCCGAGCCCGGCCCACAGCTTGAGCACGTCCTCGAGCGGGGCTGCCGCGAGCGCGCGCACGTTCGGCCAGCGCGCGGCAAAGCGCGCGAAATACGGCGCGACCGCCTTCGTCGTGGTCTGCTGCAGCATGATCTCGGAGAGCCAAACCCGATACGGGTCGGGCCGCTCGCCCGGCATGGCGCGCCAAGGCAGCGCGCGACGGTGGCGGTCGTACCAGGCCAAGAGATCGGCCGCGCGCGCATGGCGCGGCGATGCGGCGCGCTTTCGTCGGACGGTCCCAACTGCTAGCGTCATACGGAGCGATGTGGCAGAGCCTTGCAGTATGAACAAGCCCGGCAAATCCTTCCCGCGACCGCTGGCGGAGGTTCTCCACCGAACGCTCACCGCGGCGTTCGCCAAGCAGGGTTTTGCCTCCACCGAGCTGGTCACTCGCTGGCCCGACATCGTCGGCGCGGAGATCGCGGACCATTCGGAGCCGGAAAAGATTCAGTGGCCGCGACCTTCCGCGTCGGACGCCCCAGAGCCGGGCGTCCTCATGCTGCGGGTAGAAGGACCGGCGGCGATCGAGATTCAGCATCTCTCCGGCGTGGTACTCGAGCGGGTGAACCGCTTCTTCGGCTGGCGTGCGGTCGGCGCGTTGCGGCTGCGGCAAGCGCCGCTCACCCGTCGCAAACAGACGCCGCAACGTCCAGTGGACAACGACGCTGCGGCGCGCGTCGCGGCGCATCTCGGCGAGATCACTGACGAAAAGCTGCGCGCTGCGCTCGGCCGGCTGGGAGCGGCCGTCAAGGAGTCGTGAGAAGACGGCCTTGGCATGGCGGCCGGCGCTTGCCACATTCCGGTCGGGAAAATCGAGCTCGGCTCGGGCGAAAGCCGGCTAACCAGACGGATGTCACATGACCACGCAACCCGAAGCCAGCCTCAGCGTCACCCGCCGTTATGTGCTCGTCGGCGCGACTGCCCTCGTCGCGGTCCTTGCCGCGGGCGGCGCCGGCCATGAGTTCTGGAGCTTCCCCGATACAGCCGCGGCGCAGTCCGGCCCCAGCGGAGAAGTGTCCGTGGCCGACCTGCTCGTGCCGGGTCCGCTCGGCGATGAGATCCAGGGCCAGGCGGATGCTCCGGTCACCATCGTCGAATATGCCTCGATGACATGTCCCCACTGCAGCCATTTTCACGAGACCACCTACCCCGAGATGAAGAAGAAATACATCGATACAGGCAAGGTGCGCTTCGTCTTCCGGGAATTTCCGCTCGATCCGCTCGCCCTCGCCGCCTCGATGCTCGCGCGCTGCGCCGGCAAGGACAGATATTTCCCGCTGATCGACGCCTTCTTCGCGCAGCAGAAGGATTGGGTGGTGCAGAAGCCGCTGCAGCCGATGTTCGCGATCGCCAAGCAGGCCGGCTTCACCCAGCAAACCTTCGATCAATGCCTTGCGAATCACCAGATGGAGCAGAGCATCGTCGAAGAGCGCACACGCGCCACACAGAAGTTCAACGTCAATTCCACACCGACCTTTTTCATCAATGGAAAGACATTTCGCGGCGCCCTCACGCCCGAGGAGCTGGACAAGCAGATCGCTCCGTATCTCAAGGGCTGATAACGCTTTTTTAACCACTTTACCGGCTGTTGGAGCAGGCCGGTCATCCGGGCTCTCCCGGCGGTGCCCCGTCGCGCCAGTGCGTGCGGGATAACGCGTTCTTTCTGTTGCGGAATCGCGCTCGGCGATTCATTGTGCCGGTCGATGCGGCGATCCTCCATCCACCGCTCGACCCACCCCATGGGCCCGAGGCCTGACCCATTCGGCCTCCGGGCGGTTAGGACGGCGTCGGTATGAAATTCACGCGGCTGCGCCTGCTCGGCTTTAAGTCTTTCGTCGAGCCGACCGATTTCTTGATCGAGCCGGGGCTCACCGGCGTGGTCGGGCCGAACGGCTGTGGCAAGTCGAACCTGGTCGAAGCGCTGCGCTGGGTGATGGGGGAAACCTCGCACAAATCACTGCGCGCCGCCGACATGGACGACGTGATCTTTTCCGGCACCACCAATCGACCGGGACGCAACAACGCGGAGGTCGCGATCCAGATCGACAATGCTGCGCGCAAGGCGCCCGCGCAATTCAACGAGCACGACACCCTCGACATCTCGCGCCGGATCGAGCGCGACGCAGGATCGACCTACCGCATCAACGGCCGCGAAGTACGCGCCCGGGACGTGCACATCCTTTTCGCCGACGCCTCGACCGGTTCACGCTCTCCCTCGATGGTGCATCAGGGCCGCATCGGCGAGATCATCCAGGCCAAGCCCGAGCAG
Organism: Alphaproteobacteria bacterium; assembly: GCA_005883115.1. Classification (GTDB taxonomy): domain Bacteria; phylum Pseudomonadota; class Alphaproteobacteria; order Rhizobiales; family Xanthobacteraceae; genus VAZQ01. The sequence goes on from VAZQ01000124.1 coordinate 10,587, forward strand.
CGCCGGCGGGTCCTCGAAGAGGCGGCCGGTATATCGGGGCTGCATGCGCGGCGGCACGAGGCGGAGCTGCGGCTGCGCGCCGCAGAGCAGAATCTCGCCCGGCTCGAGGACGTCATCAATCAGCTTGCCGGACAGATCGACTCGCTCAAAAAGCAGGCGCGGCAAGCGATCCGTTACCGCACCGTCGCGGAGCAGGTGCGCAAAGCCGAGGCAATGCTCTTGCACTTGCGCTGGGTCGCCGCCAATGCGGAACTTGCCGAGGCGGAACACGCCAAAAACGCGGCGGTGCGTGTGGTCGCCGAGCGTACCGGGCAACAGGCCGAGGCATCCAAGCGCCAAGCGCTCGCGGCCGCCGCGCTGCCCGCCTTACGCGAGGCCGAGGCCCGCGCTGCCGCCGCCTTGCAGCGGATAACCATGGCGCGGGAGGCGCTTGATCGCGAGGAGGCGCGCGCCACCGAGCGCATGGCCGAGCTTGACCGCAGGCTCGTTCAACTTGCCGACGACATCGAGCGAGAACGGCGGCTTGCCGCCGACGCGCAATCAGCGTTGGCGCGGCTTGCCGCCGAGGAGGAGACGCTCGACCGCGAGGCCGAAGTCAATGACGAGCGCCGCGCGGGCGCCGACAAGCGAGTTGCCCAAGCGGATGCCGTGCTGGCGCGCTCGGAGAAAGCCGGCGACGAGCTCACTGCCACGCTCGCCGACCTGACCGCGCGCCGCAACGCGCTTGAGAATGCCATGCGCGAGCACGGCGAGCGCGCGGCGCGCCTGGCCGACGAAATCGCCGCAGTCGAAGCGGAGCTCGCAGAGATCTCCGCCGCGGAGCGCGCCGATCTGGCGCCGCTGTCCGCGGCAGCGGAAGCCGCGCAAGCGGCGGCCGCCGATGCGGAAACCGCGGCCGTGCGCGCGGAGGCCGCGCATTCCGCCGCGCGCCAAGCGCTCGACGCTGCGCGAGGGCCGCTGGGCGAGGCTGAGCGGCGCACGCAGCGGCTCGAGACCGAAGCGAGG
>VAZQ01000124.1:11605-21003 GCA_005883115.1 Alphaproteobacteria bacterium
ACATTGGCGAAGCTGCTGCACGTTGACGCCAAGAAGTTGTGGCCGCCGGCGCTTGATCACGTCAGCGTCGACAAAGGCTACGAGGCCGCGCTCGGCGCAGCGCTCGGGGATGATCTCGAGGCGCCGATCGACCCGTCGGCGCCCATGCGCTGGACGGGCGCCAACATCGATGCGAGCGATCCGGCGCTACCGGATGGAGTCAAACCGCTCGGCGATCACGTCAATGCGCCGCAGCAACTGAGGCGCCGTCTTGCGCAGATCGGCGTGATCAACCGCGAAGCGGCTGCGCGCCTCGTCCCACTGCTCAAACCAGGGCAGCGGCTCGTCTCGCGCGAGGGCGACCTCTGGCGCTGGGACGGCTTCTCGGTCGCGGCCGACGCGCCTGCCGGCGCCGCGCGGCGCCTCGCCGGCAAGAACCGGCTCGCCGATATCGAGGCCGAGTTCGAGACGGTGCGCCGCGAGGTCGAGAACAAACAGGCGGCGGTTACGGCCGCCGAGACCGAGACCGCTTCCGCGGCGACGGCCGAAACCGACGCGCGCGTGCGCTGGCGCGCGCTGCAGCAGGAAGCGCAGACGGCGCGCGATCGGCACGCCGAAGCCGAACGCCAGGCGGGCCGTAACGCCGCGCGCCTTTCCGCGCTGGGCGAGGCCAAGACGCGACTGAGCGCGAGCCGCGAGGAGGCGATGGCTGGGCGTAACGAAGCGCAGCGCGCGCTCACAGTGCTGCCGCCGGCGGCGAGCATCGAGACGCAACTTGCCGCAGCGCGCGGCGACATTGAGGGGAAACGGGCGCGACTTGCCGAACTGCGCGCGGACGCGCAGGCGCTCGCGCGCGAAGCGGAGATCTCCGCGCGGCGGCTCGCCGCCATCAGCGCAGACCGCGAAGCGTGGAGCGCGCGTAAGGACGGCGCTGCAACGCAGATCGAAACGCTGCAAGCGCGCGTCGAAGAAGCCAAGGCCGAGCGCGCAAGCCTTGCAGAGGCCCCACGCATGTTCGAGGACAAGCGCCGCGCGCTCATCGGCGAGATCGAAACCGCGCAAGAGTCGCGCCGCGCCGCGGCCGATCAGCTCGCGCAAGGCGAGAGCGTGCTCGCTGAGGCTGACCGCGCGCAACGCGGGGCGCTCGAAGCGGTGGGCGCTGCGCGTGAGGAGGCGGCGCGGGCCGAAGAGCGCTTCGAAGGCGGCAAGCGTCGGCTCGGCGACGTCGCCCGCGAAATTCACGACATGCTCGAGATCGAGCCCGCCGAAGTCGCAAGCCTTGCCGGGATCGCGCCCGACAAGCCGCTGCCGGACGTCGCGGAGGTTGAAGCCAAGATCGAGCGGCTGCGCCGCGAGCGCGAGCGGCTCGGTGCTGTCAATCTGCGCGCGGAGGAAGAGCTGCGCGAGGTCGAGACGCAGCACGGCTCGCTCGCGAGCGAGCGCGACGACCTCGTCGAGGCGATCAAGCGGCTCCGGCAGGGCATCCAGAACCTCAACCGCGAAGCGCGCGAGCGGCTGCTTGCCTCCTTCGAGCTGGTCAGCAAGCACTTCAAGCACTTGTTCACTGAACTGTTCGGCGGCGGCACGGCGGAGCTGCAGCTCGTGGAGCACGAGGATCCGTTGGAAGCAGGCCTCGAAATTGTCGCCAAACCGCCGGGTAAGAAGCCGGCGACGCTGTCCCTGCTTTCGGGCGGCGAGCAGGCGCTCACCGCGCTCGCACTTATCTTCGCGGTGTTCTTGACCAACCCGGCGCCGATCTGCGTGCTGGACGAGGTCGACGCGCCGCTCGATGATCATAATATCGAGCGCTTCTGCGACTTGCTCGACGAGATGACGCGCTCGACCGATACGCGCTTCGTGATCATCACGCACAATCCGATCACCATGGCGCGCATGAACCGCCTCTATGGCGTCACCATGGCCGAACGGGGCGTGTCGCAGCTCGTCTCCGTCGACCTGGAAGGCGCGGTCAAGTTGCGCGAGGCGGTGTGATCCGTCAGGTGCCCTAGGCGGCACAGCACGCGGAAGATGCGTGCAAGCGCGCTGGTGGCGCCGCCACTCGCCATCCCCGTAGCACGGCGACGCGGCCGCGGCGCTAACCTGCGGTCCGAATGCAGGATCAAGCGGCAAGCCGGGTGAAATCTCCGCAAGTTCAAAAGTGCCTCGAGAAGGCCGCCTACTGCGAACGCATGGCCTCAATCGTCTCCGACGCGGAATGCAAGATTCCAGTTCGCGGCAGTGGCCAAGCAGTGGCAGCACCTGGCCAAGCAGATCGAGAAATTGGAATCCACATACAAACGCGCCGCGGAGCGCTAGCTAGCGTGGTCCGCGGGTCAGCCGCTCAATGGTTCCGTCAGCGGCGCGGAGCGGGACTGCGGCGGCGCTCGAGCGTGCGGCTCACCGGATAAGGGACGTAACGCCCGGCGCGAGGGGGAGACAGTGGTGTCGGCGTGCCGTGCTCGTCGACGAAATCAAGGAACGCGTACCGATTTGCCACCGTGATCCAGGAATCGCGCATCCTGACGTAGAACTCGCGCTCGTCCTTCAGATCGGCCTCCTGCGCGAGCCTCGCGCATTGGGCCGCCATCCGCCATGCGTGGTCGGACTTGGATCGCATCAACCTGCCTTCATTGCCCGCAACCTAGCAGGTCATGATATCCGCATTGGGGTTGGTGTCTGTTCGATCGGCGACTCACGTGGAACTATTTTTGAGCTTGCGTGCCGCAACTTTTTCGTTGCCTGTTGGCTCCTGATGGAACGAAACGGCGCGTGCTGGCTTGCTGGGTGAACGGGAGATGAGACCATGCCGCGTTACTTTTTTCATCTCAGCTTTGGCCAGCGCGTGGTGTCGGACGAGGACGGCTTCGAGCTGCCGAACCGGTCAGCCGCCTGCACCGAGGCCTTGGCCGTGGTGCGCGAGCTGACCAATTCCGAAGTCAGCGGCGGTTCGCGCCGGTGGGCGAGCTGGTTCCTCGAAGTGGCGGACGAAAGCGGCGGCTTCTTCCGCACACCCATCGGTCACCCCGCGCTCGAAGTCGTGACGCGGGAGGCGCCACGCGCCGAACCGCGCGAGGCTGTTTGGCTAACGCCACGGCTACCCTCAGACCTGCCCGCAAAAGGCCGCGTCGCCGACATCGTTCGGGAGATGTTGGCCCGACGGCAGCACACCGCCGAACTGCTCCAAGCCAACAATCGGCTCCGGCTCGAGCTTTCATCCATTTATCTCGGCAGCGAAGGCGCACGCATCCGCGCCAGCCGCTTGGTTTCGCTCGCCCGGGCCGCCAGCGGCCGATATTGAGCTCTGGCAGCAGCTCCTCGCGGCGGCGGTTCTTCGATCGATGATCCCAACCCTGGGCCATCCCGGGGCATGCAAGCTGCCCGGTGTGCGCAAGGAAGACGGTCCCCTAACTATCGCTACTGACTAACGATTCCGCGCTCGCCGGCTGCGCACAAAATCGGGTGCGGATCACAATGCGATGACCACAGCTTTGCTGACTCGCAGCATGGGAGGTGATAAGCTCACGGACGGGCGGAACTTTTTGCACCTAACCTCATTCAAGAAACAAATCGTCCGTAGAAGGCAATTTCATATAGCCTGATTTGGCGCGTCGCCCGTGATGAGGAGTGACACGACGATGCCGTATGGCACCCCCCCTGTTGCCCGGCAGCTCGAGCACGGACGATTCAACCGTTTCCTGGCGACATTGCCGCCGCATGATTTTGCCCTGTTGGCGCCGCACCTGCGCACGCTCCCCCTCGAGCGCAGCGTAATGCTGCAGGACGTCGGCGAGGAGATCGAGCACGTTTATTTCCCACATACCGGTATGGTGTCGCTGGTCGCGGTCATGCAGAGCGGCGCGACGGTCGAAACGGCAACCATCGGGCGTTGGGGCATCATTGGCGCGAGCGCCGCGCTGGGAGCAAAGTCGGCGGTCGCCCGCGCGGTCGTGCAGTTGCCGGGGACGGCGGCGTGGATCTCGGCCGCGCACTTTCACGCGGCTGCCGGGCAAAGCGCGGCAATCCGCGACCTCGTCGTGCGCTACAACGACATCTTGCTGGGGCAAATCCAGCAGTCGGTCGCGTGCAACGCGCTGCATGCCATGGAGGCGAGACTTTGCCGGTGGCTATTACAGACGCACGATTGCATCGATGGCAACGCGATCCCGCTAACGCAGGAGTTTTTAGGCCAGATGCTCGGCGTGCGCCGCACCACCGTGACCATCGCCGCCCGCCTTCTGCAGGGGGCTGGTCTCATCCGCTACCGGCGCGGACTGATCCACATCCTCGACCGCCAGGCGTTGGAAGAAATCGCCTGCGAATGCTACGCGGCCACGCGCAGCAAGGCAGAGAAGCTGTTTCCCTCCCCCCGATAGCGGGCCACAAACTTCCGCGATTTGCTTTCGAAACCGACGGCGAGTGAACCAATTGCTCGGCTGAACCTCAGCCGCGGCCAAGCGCGCCACGCGAGAGTCGGGACCCCTACTTTCCGTGGACCTCCACTTTCGGGAGGACGACTGGAGAAGGTTCCATCGGCATAGCCGGTTATGCGTTTGGGAACGGTCGCCGCCACCGCCCGGTTCTTCCGGACATGGAACAAACAACGCAATTCCTGCGGTTTGCGGAGGAATGCCGCCGCTTGGCTCGCGAGGCTAAGAGCGAGCAGCACCGCAAACTCTTGGAGGAAATGGCGCAGGCCTGGGAGAAAGTAGCCAAGGAGGCCGATCCGAAGAGCTCTCATTTATCGAGCTGATCGGATGTTTCCTCTTCGTCGTGGCGCTGTGCCAGGCGCAGCCACACTTGCGCCATTTGCAACAAGGCGGCCCGCCCCTTGGGATCTTGGAGCGTGTTCGCCATCTCCAAACAGTGCGTGGCGTGACGCCGATACTCGTCTGATCGCCCCATCGGGCCCCCCGCGCTGAGTCATATCAACGCGCGGAGCAGCTCGCGTGTTCCGACTGGCTAGAAGGATGGTCAGCGAAGGCTCGATGAGGCTTGCGTCGCCGAGCGAGCGGACGGGACGGGGGGCGCGGTGTCAGGATTGCCACTTGGGACATCGGGCGGAGGGCGCCCGCCCTCGGCGTTCGGATGTCGAACCCCGCCAGAGTGGCCTCTGGCGGGGTCTCCATACTTCTCGTTGGACCTGCGCGTTGGAAGGCGACCAGATCAACTCACCTTGGCGAGCGTGCTTTGCGGCACGATCGCTGCGCGGTCGCGGGGGTGCAGCAACCGCATGGCCCTGACCACCTCGCGCCGCTCGAGAATGCCCACCAGCTTCGCGATGGTCAGTTCGGCATTGCGATCGGCAGAATTCAGATACGCCGCAAGCTCGGCTTGCGCCGCGCGGATTGCCTGGAGAATTGTTGGGAGCTCATCGTTCATACGCACTTACCTCGTCTTTCTGGAGGAATAGAACGCGCGAAAGCCCATTCGGTTTCGGTTATGCAATCATCGGCCTCGCGCCGGTCCGCCCATTGCGCGGGAAAGACAATCGGGCATTATATAAGCGGCAGACCATCCGGCACTTGAAAGGCTGCAGGGGAATTGACGGGCGCGAGAGAACCTAAATCGTCGGTCCGGATTAACGCTACCGGTCTTCGGCGATTTTGCTCGCCGAAGGCCAGTTGGGGCAGGTTCGACGGTTGGAAGGCGCGAATGCGGGAACAGATAGGATATTGCTGGCAGAAGGCCGCGGAGTATGCGGCTCGCGCCGAGGAGGCCTCCGACAAAGAGACGCGCGAGCTTTTCATCCGCTTTCGCAATCAGTGGACCAGCGCCGCCGGAAGGCATGAATCCTCGCCTACGCCCGATGTGGCGAACGCCACGCCGTCCTGGCCGTCCTCACCCAGACCCCAGTTCGGCACCAGCACGTGGCATACGCGCCCGTCCGATGGCCTCACGAGGACGACCGCGGAGCGGCTCGGCGCCGCGTAACCAAATAGCCCGCCACCACACAGGGTGCCCGCGACAGCGGGGATCCATAGTCCAGAGCCCGTGGTCATTGGTCCCCGCTTGCGCGAGGACGACAGCTCTCGGGGACGATCGCCGCCTCAGTACATCGGTCGATAAGCGCCGAAGGACGGCTCGGCAGCATAGTTGGTCCCCTCGATCGGCTGCGGCCGACGCGCAGGGCGTGTTCGGCTTTGGCTGGTGCTTGGCTTGATCTTCTTCGGTTCGGCCTTGACGGCAGGCGCGCTCGCTGCGCCCGTGGTTTCCGGCTCAGGCTCGACCCTGACATCGCGCTTGGCGACATCCCGCTCGGCGGCTTGCCGCTCTGAACGAAGCAATTCGACGTAACTTACCATCCTGGGCGGGGCGTTGTGTGCGGCCATGCCGGGATTGGGCAGCCGCGTCGGCTGCATCAAATAGTAGAGCACGAGCGCAAAACACGCCGCGACCGCGCAATAGAGACTGAGATGCATGGCGAGCGCCCCCGCCAGGCCGTCAGGATCGCGTTCCGAAAATCCCGGCATCGACGAAGGAACTGTGCGCGCGCACCTTCGTTCCGCATGCGCGAGGTATTTTCCGTATCGCGCGCGCAGAGTGATGCGCGCGACGGCTGGGTGTCATTCGCCGCCGATCTAGCCAATGTTGAACAAAACAAAACCCCGCCGGGGGAGCACCACGGCGGGGTAAATTGCGGCCCAAACGCGGAAGGGAGGGTCCACCTTCACTCGGGCCGACTGGCGCAATCCTGTCACTAAAGCAAAGGGCGGTCGGTTCGCTTGGCGACTCAGGAACCTGGAATTTTCGTCGCGTGCTTAATTTGTTTTGCGCCGTGGCCGGTACGCGACAGCGCCGGACGCGCTCGCGGCGTAACCACGAGAATTTTTCCGCCGGCGGCTCGCTGCGGGCGCATCAGCACCATTGACTGCAGATAGTGTTAAGAAATTTTTGCTGCCTCGACCCGACTATCACCGCCGGCGCGGATATGGCCCGTAGGAGATGCGCGAGTTCTGCGGGATGCCCAATGCCTGGTTCAGATGCGGCTCGTCGAGAACGTCCCACAACCGGCCGATCATCTCGCGGTCGGTCTGCGACTGATCCGCCACCACGACCTCGACCGCACGCAGTACGAATGTCAGGAAGGTATCGCTGCTTTGCAGCAAGGCGGCCTGGACCGCCGCCGACCGCACGAGATCGCGCAAGCGCGCAACGGTTGCGTCATCCGCGACGTAGTGCATGGGCGGGGCGTTCTGCCACAGGAGGTCTTGCGCCGCTCTGATAGCCGCTTCGATGACGCGACGGGTGTTCATGGCGGAAAAACGCACGGCGAACGCCTGCTGTTCCACCCGCGGGACCTGCGACACGAGATTACTCTTCGACCAGATCGACGTCGATGTTGATGCACTCGCCGATCTCGCAGCGGTAACCGGCGCCGGAAGCGAGCAGCTCGCGCGCGTGCTCGGCGGACTGCGCTTCGACGCACCATTGCTCCATGCGGGTGACGTTCACCGTGGCATGGAAGGTCTTGAGCACGGGCCTTTGTTTGAGAGCGGCAACAGCCATGGATTGCTCCGGACGAATCACTTCATGCAGCGGAGTCTAGCCGGACGTGCCGGCGAGAACAAATCGGCAACGCAAACCTGCCATCGCGGCAAGCCCCTCCATGGCGGCGCCGGAACAGGATAGCTTTCGCTCTCGTTGATTTGGTAGCGATAGGAGCAGCTCCGTGGCCCCCCGCGCGTATTGGAAAGGCTACCTGAAACTTTCGCTCGTCTCGTGTCCGGTCGCACTCTTTCCCGCGAGCAGCGAGCGCGAAAAAATCAGCTTTCATCAGCTCAACAAGAAGACCGGCAACCGCATCAAATACCGCAAAGTGGACGCGGAGACCGAGAACGAGGTCGATGCATCCGACATCGTCAAGGGTTACGAGGTCGGCAAAGGCGAGTACATCGAGCTCGAGCCCGAGGAACTCGAGGCCGTCGCCATCGAAAGCACGCGCACGATCGAGATCGACGAGTTCGTGCCGAAGAACGAGATCGACGACCTCTATTTGAATAACCCGTATTACCTCGTACCGGATGGCGAGGTCGGCCAGCAGGCGTTCGCGGTGATCCGCGAGGCGATTCGCAAGCAAGGCATGGTGGCGCTCGGCAGAGTTGTCTTCACCTCGCGCGAGCATGTCATGGCGCTCGAGCCGCGCGGTAAAGGCCTGCTCGGGGTGACGCTGCGGTACCCGTACGAAATCCGGAAAGAAGAGCAGTATTTCGACGAGGTCGAGGACGAGAAGATTCCGAAGGACATGTTGGAGCTCGCCACCCACATCGTCGAGACGAAATCCGGACATTTCAATCCGGACAAATTCGAAGATCATTACGAGAATGCGCTGAAGGAGTTGCTGAAGAAGAAGCGCGCGGGTGAGAAGATCGAAGCGCCGAAGGAGCGTGAACCGGCGAAGGTCATCAATCTCATGGACGCGTTGCGCCGAAGCGTGAGCGCCGAGCGCGCCGGCGGGGCGCGACGCAAGCCATCGCGCAGCAGCGCGCAGCGCCGCACGGCCAAGCGCGCGGGCCGCTCATCGGCTCGGCACAAGAAGGCGGGGTAAATAGCTGTCCCGCAAGCAAAGCCCCTAACCGTGCGTCGCTTTGGATTTCTAATCCAGCGCTTCGAGTTGTCTAACGAGCGCCGCAGGGCGCGCCGACACGGGAGCGGCGAGCGCGTCATACTCGTCCTTGAGGGCGCGCCCGAGCGCGGAGAGCCACGCGCGCCGATCGCAAGCAAGCGCCGGCTTGCGCCGAACCGGCGGCTCCTGCCGGGGTGGGCGGACGGGACGGCGCGCCGAGGCGAGCCCGGGCGCAGGAGAGGGCGCCGGCACGCAAATCATAAAAAAGCTGCTGGAAGGCGGATGGATTCAGCAGGTTGGGCGACCGCCGAACCGAAGCGCCGGCGAGACAGCGCAGTAGCCCGCATAAGCCATAGGCGCCTTCACCTGCGTCCATAGCGCGTCGAACGCCTGGCCGACCGCGGCCAGGACACGCAGGAGCCTGCCTGCACAACTATCCGCTATCCAGCGGGATTGTCAGGTTGGCCCGCAGCCCGCTCTCCCCGAATTCGACCTTCGACTTTCCGCCAAGGCCTTGGCTGACTTCGCGCTCGATCAGGGCCAGTCCAAATCCGTGCGGCGGCGACTTGCCGAGCAGTGGCCCGCCGCGCTCAGTCCAGTCCAGGACGAGATAGGTCTCGCTGCGTTTTTCGATCGCCCAAGTGACTTCCAGCGATCCCTCGTCCGCGGATAGAGAACCGTATTTCACCGAATTGGTCCCAAGCTCATGGATGACCATCCCGAGCGAGAGCGCGCGTGTGGGAGTGAGCGACACCGGCGGTCCTTCCATGACCACGCGATCGCTGCGCCCGAGCCGATAGGGCTCAAGTTCCTGGGTTACCACATCACGAAGCGAGATCTCGCTCCAGTGCTCCTG
>VAZQ01000124.1:21022-23397 GCA_005883115.1 Alphaproteobacteria bacterium
AGACGATCGAGGAAGGTCTTGGCGAAGGTTTCCGCATCGGCCGAGCGTTTCAACGTCTGGGCGGCGATGCTGACGATCACGGTCAGCATATTCTTCACGCGATGATTGAGCTCGGCCACCATAACGCGCAGCTGCTGTTCGGCGTGCGCCAAGCTGGTCACGTCGATGAAGGTCACCGTCGCGCCTTCGACACCGTTGCTGCCGGTCCAGTAGGGCAATGCGCGCATGATGTAGTGAGCGGCGCCGTCGCGCTGGTTGACGCGACGCTCGACCGGCTGGCGAGTCGCGAAGACCTGTTGAATGTCCTGAAGAAGCTCGGCGTAATCGAGACGATGGGCGATGTCGGTCAGCGGACGCCCGCGATCGCTCGGAATGAGGCTGAAGATGCGGGTCACCCCCGGCGTAAACCTGCGGATGGTCATGTCGCGGTTGAGAAAGACCGTCGCGATTTGTGTGCTCTCGTACAAGTTCCGAAGATCGGAATTGGCACGGTCGAGCTCATCAATCTTAATCGTCAGCTCGTGATTGACGGTCTGCAGCTCCTCGTTGACCGACTGCAGCTCCTCCTTCGATGTCTCCAGCTCCTCGTTGGTGGACTGCAGCTCCTCGTTGACGGAAACTATCTCCTCGTTACCGGATTTTAGCTCCTCGATCGCAGTCTCGTACTCTTCCGCCATCGACTGCAGCCGCTCCCGCGTATCCCGCAGCTCGCGCTCGAGTTGCTCGAGATTTGGATCGCGTATCTTTCCCTTACGGTGTTTGGCCTGAAGCTTCCCTTGCCCGGGCCGTGTGCGCAAATCACCGAAGATGACGAGGTAGAGCGATACGTCGTCGTCGTCGCCCAGCGGCTCTACCGTGATGCTGACGATTTCGTTGTCATTGTCGCCATCGAGCTCGACGTCCTCGCGCACCGCCGGCCGCCGTGATTGGATCGCCTCGTGCAGTGCAGAACGCAGCGCCAGGCGCAGGCCTTTGCGCGCCATCGCCATCAGCGCCCGGTTCGGCCGTCCGGGCGGAGCCTCCAGGTATTTTCCAGTCCCCGCGGAATAATTGATGATGTCGCCCTCGCGGGTGACCACGACGTGGGCCGGTGCGTAGCGCTCCAGCACGCGCGCTTCGACGGACTGCCGCAGCGAGCGTTCCGTCGGCTGCTTGGTCTCAACCAAGCCGCGACCTGCGACGCCGTGGCGGCGAAACACTACCGGCAGATGCGGGATGGCCGCGCCATCTTCGCGCCGCTGGAATACGCGGTTCTTCTTGTCGAGCGAGGTAAACAGATCGCCGTGCTGGGAGATGTTCTCGGACGTGCCAAGGAACAAGAACCCATGCGGCTTGAGCGCGTAGTGGAAGATCGGGATCACGCGTGCCTGCAGCTCGCTGTTGAGATAGATGAGGAGATTGCGGCAGGAGATCAGGTCCATGCGCGAGAACGGCGGATCGCGCACCACGCTGTGCGAGGAGAACACGCATATGTCGCGGATCCGCTTGTTGATCACATAGCTGGTACCCTGGGACCTGAAGAAGCGCTCAAGCCGCTCTTTTGAGACGCCTTGCAGGAGGCCGTGGGGATAGCGGCCGCTCCGTGCGACCGCCAGCGCCGCCTCGTCGATATCGGTGGCGAAGACCTGTATTTTGGCGCGCGAACTGTCCTGTTCGATCTGCTCGCACAGCATGATTGCCAGCGAGTACACCTCTTCGCCGGTGGCACAGCCCGGCACCCAGACGCGGATCGTGTCGGACGGGCCTTTGCCTTCGAACAGGCGCGGCGTCACCAGTTGTTCCAGCGCCTCGAACGCCTTGGCGTCGCGGAAAAAATTGGTGACGCCGATCAGCAGGTCGCGAAACAGGATGTTGACCTCGCCGGCGTCCTCGCGCAGCCGATCGGCGTAGACGGCGAGCGAGGGAGTCTGCAGGATCTGCATGCGGCGTTCGATCCGGCGATAGAACGTGCGGGTCTTGTAGCCGCTGAAGTCGTGGCCGGTCTGGTCGAGCAAAATGGCGCAGATCGCATTGCGGGTCGCCTCCGCCTGCTCGTCCTTGTCTGCCTCCTTGTCGAGGATATCGAAATTGCGCACATAGGCGACGAGCCGTTCGGGCATGGTCTCGACCGGCACCGCAAGGTCGACCAGACCCGAGGCAATGGCGCTCTCGGGCATGCTGGAGTGGCGCGGGCCGAAGTGGTCGGTCGCCTGGGCAAGCGTCAGGCCGCCATGCTCCTTGATCGCCTTGATGCCGAGCGTGCCGTCGCTGCCAGCGCCGGAAAGCACGATCCCGATGGCACATTCGGCCTGGTCCTCGGCAAGGGAGGCAAAGAACGAGTCAATCGGGGTGCGCTCGCGGCCGTCGGCGATGGGGAGAACGCGCAGACGCCCGTT
>VAZQ01000598.1 GCA_005883115.1 Alphaproteobacteria bacterium
CGTCGAGATCGCGCGCGAGGCGTTCCCGCGCGCGACTGTGCTCGGAATCGCCTTCGACACGATTTCGAGGGAGCAACGCGATGCGGCAGCCGAGGCTGCCCGCAAGCTTGGGCTTGAGCCGCGTATGATCGAGGTGAAAGGCCAACAGGACTACGGTGGCGCATTTAGCGCAATGGACGACGCCCGCGGCCAACCGATCATTTTGCCGGCAAGCCCGATGTTCTTCCGTGACCGTGAGGCCATCGCGCAAGCATTGCTCGAGCGCCGGATTCCATCGGTTGCAGCATTCCGTGAGAACATGGAGGCCGGTGCGCTGATCAGCTATGGCTTCGACCTCATGGGGCTGTTCTATGACATCGCGGCCTACGTCCACCGGATTGCGCGGGGCGCCAAGCCGTCCGACATGCCGATCGAGCAATCGCCGCGCTTTTACATGGCGGTCAATCTCAAAACGGCGGCATCGCTCGGCGTTTCTTTGTCGGATGTGTTCGTCGCCCGGGCCAACGAGGTGCGCGAATGAGTTGCCATGGGCGCTGCGCACCGGGATGGATGAAACGGGGGGATCATTGATTCCACAGCGTTTTCAGATCGAGTTTCTAGGTAGGCGGCGAGAGCTCATCACGTTTGTCGGCGGTGTTTGGCTGCTTGCGCCGCACGCTGCGACGGCTCAGCCGTCGGACCGGGTGCGGCGGATCGCGATGTTGAGCGGATTCGCCGCAACAGATCCCGAGGCACAGGCCCGCGTTGCAGCTTTGCAACAGGGGTTGAAGGAGCTGGGCTGGACGGAAGGCCGCAACGTCAGCATCGAATTTCGTTGGGGCACTGGCGGGGCCGAGCAGATGCGTAAATTCGCTAGGGAACTGGTCGACCTCAAGCCCGACCTTATTCTCGGAATGACCACGCCGGCGGTAACTGCGCTCGTGCAGGAAACAAAAACCATTCCAATCTTGTTCGTGAACATCGTCGATCCACTCGGCCGCGGCTTCATCTCCAACATGGCGCGGCCCGGCGGCAACGTCACTGGATTCCTCAATTTCGAATTCTCGATGGGCGGGAAATGGCTGGAAACACTCAAGCGGATCGCCCCTGCCATCAAGCGCGTCGCGCTCGTCTTCAACCCGGACACGGCGCCATTTGCCGGATCTTTCGTCCGGGTGGCCGAGGCCGCGGCCCCGTCCTTTGGCATCGAGCCGATCGCTACTGCCGCTCACGACGATGGCGAGCTCGAGCGCGCTGTTGCTGATTTTGCCGCCAAACCGGCTGGCGGCCTTATCGTCCTGCCGGATTCCTTCACCACCGGCCATCGCGATCTGATCGTTGCCCTGGCGGCTCGCTACCGCTTGCCCGCAGTCTATCCGCTCCGTGTGTTTGCCGCGAGCGGTGGTCTGATTTCCGACGGCGGCGATCCCATCGATATATTCCGCCGCGCCGCATCCTACGTCGACCGCATCTTGAAGGGCGCCAATCCCGGGGATCTACCCGTGCAGGCGCCGACCAAGTTCGAGCTGGTCATCAACCTGAAGACGGCCAAGGCGCTGGGACTGGAAGTGCCGCCGATGCTGGTCGCGCGGGCGGACGAGGTGATCGAATGAGGAGCAGCGCCGCGCGACCCGGGAGGACGTGCTGGCCCAAAATTTGATATCGTGCTCGCCATGAGCGTTCTCGATTTCATTAAGCATTTGCGCGCTTCGAGGCCGGAGGCCCCTGGCGCTGACGCGCCGCAGCACGCGCCAGCCGCAGGCCCGGTTGTAAAGACCCGCCGACGACTGTTTACCAAGTATGTCGCACTGTTCGTCGCAGTGGTCTGCGTCGCCCTTGTCTCCAACGGCGTTTTCGACGTCCTATTCTATTATCAAGAGCACAAGGCGTCGCTGATCCGCATTCAGCGCGAGCAGGCGGAAGCCGCCGCCGCCAAGATCGGCCAGTTCATCAAGGAGATCGAGAGCCAACTCGGCTGGACCACGCAACTGCCGTGGTCGGCGGGCTCGATCGAGCAGCGCCGTTTCGATGCCTTGCGGCTGTTGCGCCAAGTGCCCGCCATTACCGAGTTGGCTCAGCTCGACGCCACCGGCAAAGAGCGGCTGCGGGTGTCACGGCTGGCCATGGACGTAGTCGCCAGCGGCGCCGACCTTTCCAATGATCCCAAGTTCACGGAAGCGGTGGCGCGCAAGGTCTATTACGGACCGGTCTATTTCCGCCGCGAATCCGAGCCGTACATGACGCTGGCCATTGCCGGCACGCGGCGCGACGCCGGCGTGAGCGTCGCCGAGGTCAATCTCAAGCTGATCTGGGACGTGGTCTCGCAGATCAAGGTCGGCGAGCGCGGCCATGCCTATGTCGTCGACGCGCAAGGCCGGCTGATCGCGCATCCCGACATCAGTCTCGTGCTGCGCAACACCGACATGTCGAAGCTCGCACAAGTGCGGGCCGCGCGCGCCAGCGCATCCGGCGGCGCCGGCACGGGCGACAATCCATCGCAGACGGTGCAGGAAGCGGAGAACATCGAGGGGCGCAAGGTGCTCACCGCCTATGCGCCGGTGGCGCCGCTCGGCTGGCTGATGTTCGTCGAGCTACCGGCCGAGGAGGCCTACGCGCCGCTCTACGCGGCTTTGCAGCGGCTCGCCTTCGTGCTCTTAGGCGCGCTCGGCTTTGCCGTGCTCGCCGGGATGTTTCTCGCCGGCCGCATGGTCGGCCCGATCCAGGCACTGCGGATAGGTGCCGCGCGCATCGGCAGCGGCGACCTTGGCCAGCGCATCACGATCAAGACGGGGGACGAGCTCGAGGCACTCGCGGATCAGTTCAACGACATGGCCGGGCAGCTGCAGGGATCCTATGCCGGGCTGGAACAGAAGGTCGAGCAGCGCACGCGCGAAGTGGAGGAGAAGAGCCGCCAGCTCGAAATGGCGAGCCAGCACAAGTCCCAATTCCTCGCCAGCATGAGCCACGAGCTACGCACCCCGCTCAACGCCATCATCGGGTTGACCGAGATGATGGTCACCAATGCGGCGCGGTTCGGCACGGAAAAGGCGGCGGAACCGCTGCGCCGGGTGCAGCGCGCCGGCACTCATCTCCTCGGCCTGATCAACCAGGTACTCGACCTCTCAAAGATCGAAGCCGGCAAGCTCGAGCTTAGTCCCGAGTCGGTGAATTTGACCCCGCTGATTGACGAAGTGATCGGCACCGCGCGGCAGCTTGCCGAGCAAAGCCCAAGAAAACCTAGGGCAGCTCACCGTCGATCCCATGCGGCTGCGGCAGATCCTGCTCAATCTGTTGAGCAATGCCTGCAAGTTCACCAAGCAGGGCGAAGTGACGCTGCACGTCAAAAAGGTGGTCAACGGACGCAATTGGATCGAGTTTGCTGTAGCGGATACCGGCATCGGCATGACGCCCGTGCAGCAGGCCAAGCTGTTCGAGGAATTCACTCAGGCCGATTCCTCAACCGCACGGCAGTACGGCGGCACCGGCCTCGGTCTTGCGATCACACGCAAGCTTGCTCGCATGATGGGTGGGGACGTGACGGTGACGAGTGAGCCGGGCAAGGGCTCGGTGTTTACCGTCCGCCTACCTGGCAGCGCCGACTCGAAGACGAGGAGCTCGCCCGGTTCAGGCGGCCGCCATTCGCCCAATGCTGATTGCGTTCTCGTCATCGACGACGATGCTACAGCGCGCGAGCTCATTGCGGATCACCTCAAGGCCGAAGGATTTTCGGTCGTGACCGCGGCGGGCGGAGTGGAGGGGCTCAAGCTGGCCAAGGAATTGCGTCCGACCGCGATTACGCTCGACGTGATGATGCCCGACCTCGACGGCTGGTCGGTGTTAGCGGCGCTGCGGCAGGACCCTGAGCTGGCCGACATTCCAGTGATTATGGTGACGATCGTGGATGAGCACCGCCGCGGTATTGCGCTGGGCGCGGCCGGCTATCTCACCAAGCCGATCGACCGCGAGCGGCTGCACCGGCTGGTTGCCCGCTATCGGGCAGCGGCACCACCCACTCGCGTTCTGCTGGTGGAAGACGATGCGCTCCAGCGCGAGCGGATGCGCGAATGGCTCGAGGGTCCCCAATGGACCGTGCGAGAGGCAGCGAACGGTCGAGAGGCGCTGGATCGTCTCCAACAGGGCAAGCCGGACGTGATCCTGCTCGATCTGATGATGCCGGAGATGGACGGCTTTGCCGTCGTCGCCGCCTTGCAGAAGAAGGCGGACTGGCGGGACATCCCGGTCATCGTGATCACCTCGCTTGATCTCGATGCGAAAGACCGCGAGCGATTGAATGCCGGCGTGCAATTGGTGTTGGTCAAGGAAAGGTTCCGACCGGCCGAGCTGGTCGAGCGCATCCGCCGGCTCGTGCAGAAGAAGCCTGAGGTCCTCAGCGGGATGGAAGCAGCATCGTGACCAAAGTGCTCTACATCGAAGACAACGACGACAACGTCTTTATGCTCAAGATGCGGCTCGAGCTGCTCGGCGATTTCGAGGTGCTGACGGCGGAGGATGGCCAGAAAGGGTGCGAGATGGCGGCTACCGAGCA
The DNA here is from genome assembly GCA_005883115.1 of Alphaproteobacteria bacterium. GTDB lineage: Bacteria > Pseudomonadota > Alphaproteobacteria > Rhizobiales > Xanthobacteraceae > VAZQ01. The sequence continues at coordinate 4,526 of VAZQ01000598.1, forward strand.
ACCCGACATCATCCTGATGGACCTCGAAATGCCCGTCGTCGACGGCTGGGAAGCCACGCGGCGACTGAAGGGCAATCCGCAAACCCGCGACATCCCCGTTATTGCTCTCTCCGCACATGCACTCGGCGGCGAACGCGAAAAGGCGCTCGCCGCGGGGTGTGACGAGTTCGACACCAAGCCAATCGAATTCGATCGGCTGGTCGCGACCATGCGGCGTGTTCTCGCGCACCGCAAGTGAGGCTTCCACCGCTCGCAGAGCTCGATCGGTATCAAGCGATATCCCCTCGTCGGGGGACTTTGATGCGCATGTGTGGACTTCTGCTTCAGCCGCTTGGGGCTGGCCACGCAGCGGCTTTTTCATAGGGTAGTGCGCGATAGATGCTTGCCCTTGGGCCGCGGCTGGGGCGGACTTTGCCTATGATCCCATAGGCAGCCAGCTTGCTTAAACGCGAGCTCATGTTCTTTGCTGTGGGGCCGAGAAGTCCGGCAATTTCGTTCGACGTGAGCCCGTTGGTGTTGCTTCTACGTCGACGATGACCGCGTACTTGATGTCGATCAGGTTTGAGCCCATAGCCGAATTGGACGCGCTTGTTGGCTTTTGCGGTCCACGCCGAGCACGGGTCCACCGGCGAGACCACCTTTGGCGGCTTGCGATCAGCGTCAGCGTCTTCATCATCCACGGCCGTCAGGAACTCTGCGACGGCGCGCGTCTGGCGCTCGTCGCTCCTTGCTAATCCTGCCGATCCGGGCAGGAAATTGCCTATAGGAGATTTCCAAACTTGATTGAGGGATCGGAACTGCGAACCGACATTCTCCTGGTGGCCTAGCGTAGCTCAGCGAATTCTAGTGAAACGCAGCAAAGCCACAATTGCAGCATGGCCCGAGGCAGTTTGATCCAACTCGAACCTTCTGAATGATGGAATTCAAACGGTCGCGA
>VAZQ01000125.1 GCA_005883115.1 Alphaproteobacteria bacterium
CAGCGTTCGGCCGCAGCAATACTCCGAACGCGACCAACAGCACGGCCAGTGCTTGGATGGCTGCGCGCCACCGGGGGGCGTGATCGGCCGCGAAAAAGGCGAGCACAGCCGCGGCGAGCCAAACGACTCCGAACAGAACGTCGCGCCACACCATCCCGACGAAGAAGAATGCTGGCGGCACAAGCGCAACGAATGGCGTCGCCAGCGCGAGCCAGGCCGAGCGACGCCCCGCTAGAAAAGCGAGTATGCCGAAGGCGAGCCAATATAGGCTTGCCGTCAGCAGGAACATGCTCGCCGAGCCGGGCGCTATTGGGTCGATGAGCCGCCAGAGCACGGCCATTGCCGGCGATTGCCAATCGCCAAATCGCCAAGTGATGGCGTCGGCATAGACATAGCGAGCATCGGCGGTGCTGTAGCCGGGATAGAAGACCAGCACCGTAAGGGCAAACCCGGCTGCCGCAGCGAGGAGACCAAACCACGGCCCCTTGCTTTGCGCAGGAGCCTTTGGCGCGATCAGACCGGTCTCCTCAAGGGCTGCCATCGATCGAGGTCAACGGCTCACCAAATTGCTGGAGCCGCTGGAGCTCGCGAATACCATCGGCTCGCACCCGGCGCAAACCGGAACCTTCCGGAGCATGTCGAGTCCGGGCCTAAGCGGCGCGCGACTGACCACTCGCCGTCTGTCGGCAGCGGCCGCGACCTCGGTCAATACGCGTCCCAAGACTCGACGGGAAGGATCTTGCCGTGCTTGACCGTGATCTCGTGAGGCGAGATCGGCGCCGAGGCCTGCTCTGTCTTGCCGATCAATTTGGGTCCTGCGACCGTGGCTATCGACCAAACGACGGCCGTCGCAGCGATAGCCACGATTGCCGTCACAATGATGAGTTTGCGCATCTCGGATCACTCTTGGATCGTGATGAGTTGCGCAAGCGTGTTGCCACAGGATTGGCCGAAACAGCGTGAGGCGCTTCACACAGGACTGCACTTTACTCGGCGTCGTCTACCGCCGGCATGCTTTGCTCAAACGCCCATAGTGGCGTCCCCGGCAGGACTCGAACCTGCGACCTGCGGATTAGAAATCCGCTGCTGCTATCCAGCTGAGCTACGGGGACGCGACCTAAAAGCTTTTACCGAAGAACGGCTCTGCCTGCCAGCGGCGGGAAGACATTCGTTTCCGAGGCCGGAACTACGCCAGGCCATGCTCGACATTTTCTCCTCCCGGTCTTTCCGCCCAATGTGAAACTGCGTAATTTCGCTCAGACCCTGAGACCAAGCTTTGACGCGAGCAAAGGGTGGCAAGAGCTACATCGGCTCGCGCGAGTTACCGAGCAAGAAACGCCCGATGATCAAGGTATGCAGGCTCGGCCATGCGACGCTGACGACGCCCGATCTGGACCGGCAGGTCGCATATTACACCCAGGTGGTCGGCCTCACGCTCATCGAGCGGGAGGCCAAGCGAGTATTTTTAGCGACCAAGCAAGGGCTTGAGGCGCTCGCGCTCGAGCAGGGTGCACCCAATGCGCTCTCCCGGCTCGCTTTCCAAGTCGCGCCTGGAACCGACCTTGCGCAGCTTGCCCGCGAATTGTCGACGCACGGGATCAAAGCCGAGCGCCGAAGCTCGATTTCTCCTGGCGTCGCGCAAGCCATCGTATTCGAAGATCCGAAACATACGACGATCGAAATTTTTGCCGAATACAGCTTTGCAAAGGAGGACACCAGTCAGGGCGGGATCATGCCGCTCAAGCTGGGACACGTAGCGTACCGCGTCGCCGACGTGCAGCAGATCGTGAAGTTCTATACCGACGTACTCGGCTTTCGTGTGTCCGACTGGCGCGATGATACATTCGCCTTCCTTCGCTGCGGACCTGATCACCACACGGTCAATTTTGTAGTCGATGAGGTACCGCAGCTCCATCATATTGCGTTTGAGGTGAAAGACTGGGCCGAAATTCAAAGAGCCTGCGAGTGGCTTGCTAAGAACAACATTCATCTGGTGTGGGGTCCCGGCCGCCATATCATCGGCCACAACATCGCCATCTATCACCGCAATCCCGACAAGGTGAGGGTCGAGTTCTTCTGTGAAATGGATCTTATGAAGGACGAAGGGCTCGGCTATTTCGATCCGCGTCCCTGGCACCAGGATCGCCCACAACGGCCGAAAGTCTGGGGGCCAGACACGCTGCGCAACTATTGGGGGTTTGGATCTGAACGGATCATCCGCGGTTACCAAACGGTGGAATGAGGGGGCCTGACGCTATCCAGGAACGCCGCCGCCCGTGGACGACCTGGGTTGCAATAAAGTCGCGATACCAGTTATGGCGTCCGCGTCGGCTCGAGCCGAGTGAACCGATCGGACGTGGCGCGCCCAACCGTTACCTCAGCGTGAGAAGCCCCGGCTAAGCGGATAACGGACATGGTGATCACGGCCGAGAGCAAGGGACGCCAGCGGGCTTCGGCGCGCAGCCTCACGACCGTCGTCGACTTCGCCGTCGGATCCCATGCCCGCGCGGTGGTGGTGCTCCTCGCGGTCGCACTCTTGGGCTTCCTGCCCGGTTTCTCGAGCATTCCGCCGGTCGATCGCGACGAGGCGCGCTTCGCTCAAGCAACCAAGCAGATGGTCGAGAGCGGCGACTACGTAGATATCCGTTTTCAGGATGAGGTGCGCTACAAGAAACCGGTCGGTGTCTACTGGGTCCAAGCCGCGGTCGTGAAGTCAGCGAGTGCGCTGGGTTTCCCGGACGCACTCACCACGATTTGGCTCTATCGCGTTCCGTCACTAATCGGATCGACTGCAGCAGTTCTACTGACGTACTGGGCCGCACTCGCATTCGTGTCGCGCCGCGCGGCGGTACTTGCCGGGCTGATGATGGCGAGTTGCGTGCTGCTCGGCATCGAGCGGCTCCTGGCGAAGACCGATGCACTATTGCTCATGACCGTCGTTGCCGCCATGGGCGCGATGGGACGCGCCTACCTCTGGCGCGAGCGCCGGGACACCGGCAGAGCTTGGACGCTCGCCGCGATATTTTGGACCGCGCTCGGTGCCGGCGTGCTCCTCAAGGGGCCGCTGGTCGTGATGGTGGTCGGCCTTGCGGCGCTTGCATTGGTCCTTGTCGATCGCTCTGCTGGCTGGCTACTGACGCTCAAGCCGCTCGCGGGTAGTGTGTGGTTTGCGCTTCTCGTGCTACCCTGGTTTATCGCCATCATTGGACGCTCAGGTGACGCATTCTTTGCCGAATCGGTCGGTGGGGATTTATTCAGCAAGATTTTCGCCGGCCAAGAATCCCACGGCGCGCCGCCCGGCTACTATTTCGCTCTGTTCTGGGTGAGTTTCTGGCCGGGCGCGACGCTGGCGGCGCTCGCGACGCCGGCGGTCTGGCAGGCGCGGCGCGAGGCTGCGGTCAAGTTTCTTCTGGCTTGGCTGGTGCCCTCGTGGCTGGTTTTAGAATTGGTGGTGACGAAGCTGCCGCACTACGTTCTGCCGCTCTATCCCCCGATCGCCATCCTTATCGCGGGCGTGATCGATGCGCGCGGGCTGTCGCGCAAGTCTGCCCTCGAGTGGGGCACGATCTGGTGGTTTATAGTTCCGGTGGTTGCGGGTGTTGCGGGCATCGTCGCTCTTGCGGCGATCGGACGGCAATTCGGTTTGTTCGTATGGCCTGTAGTTGGAGCAGCGGCGGTGCTGGGTTTCTTCGCTTGGCGGCTCTATCAAGCCGATGGCGCCGAGCTCGCGTTGCTACGCGGCGTCGCAGCCGCGATCCTGACCGCGATTGCGATTTTCGGACTTGTTGTTCCGTCACTCGGCCAACTGTTTCCGAGCCCGACGCTTGCCCGCATCTTGCGCGAGAGCGGTTGTACGCAGCCGCAGGCTGCCGCCGTGGGATATCAGGAACCGAGTGTGGTCTTTCTCGCCGGTACCGCCACCCGCCTTGTCGATGTTGCAGGTGCCGCCGAGTTCCTGCGCGGCGGGGAATGCCGCTTCGTCTTTATCGAAGCGAGCCAAGAAAGGAGTTTTAGCCAGCGCGCGGAAGCGATCGGCCTGCGCTACTGGGCCGGCCCTCGGGTCGACGCCATCAACATCAGCACCGGACGGCCGATCACGATCGCGGTCTTTCACTCGGCAGGTTCTTCGTGAGTATAGGTAGTCCGCTCAAGCCGGCTTCCGCGCGCGCTGCGGCGGCGCAGCTGCATGGGTTGCGCGCCAATCTCGCCTGGGCTTTTGCACTCCTTGCGTGTTCGCGCAAGTCGGCAGCGACGCCGCTATGGCGTGCGAGGCTGCGGCTCGCGATCGGTGCCGCAGTGGCGGTCGCCATGATTGCTGCCAGCATGGCCGTATTGGATGCACCAGCGGTCAGCGCGGCGCAGCATGCGCCCGAATCGATGATCGTGCTTTTCGAGTACGTTACCGGCTTCGGCAAATCCGTTTGGTTCTTATTGCCGATCGTTGTCGCGCTGGCGCTGATTGCCTGCCTCGCCACTCCCTCACTTTCGCGCATGTTGCGAGGCGTCCTCGCTGCGCTCACCGTGCGGCTTGGCTTTCTATTCTTTGCGATCGGCCTGCCGGGACTGGTGTTTACGATCGCCAAGCGTCTGGTTGGCCGAGCGCGACCATTCGTCGAGGGTGGTGCCGGCCCGCTCGTCTATCGCCCGCTCGGTTGGAACGTCGAATATTCAAGTCTGCCGTCCGGCCATGCCGTCGATGCGTTCGCCGCCGCCATGGCGATCGGCACACTATGGCCACGCATGCGGCCGGTAATGTGGACCTATGCCGTGGTCATTGCCGTGAGTCGGGTAGTGCTGACGGCGCATTTCCCCAGCGACGCGATGGTGGGGGGCCTCGTGGGTGCGCTCGGCGCACTGTTGGTGCGCGATTGGTATGCAGCGCGCAGGCTTGCCTTCGTGCTCGGCGCGGATGGACGGGTGCGATCATGGCCCGGTCCGTCCTTTGTGCGCCTCAAGAGGGTTGCCGGGCAGCTTATCGCCCCATAAGAAGCTCGCGCATTGCGAGATGAAGGGCGATTGGCGGCGGTATGTCGGGCAAATCATGAGCGAAGCGCTTGCAAGCGGGACCGCGCCGGCCCTTTCAGTGGTCGTTCCGGTGCGCAATGAAGCAGGCAACATCGCTCCGCTGGTCGAGGAAATCGCGGCGGCGCTCGACAGGCACGTCACATTCGAGGTCATCTTTGTCAACGATGGCTCGACCGATCGCACGGAAGCGGAATTGACCGGCTTGATGGCGAGCCGTCCGTGGTTGCGACAGATCAAACATCGCGCCTCTTGCGGACAGTCGGCGGCGGTATCGAGCGGTGTGATGCATGCTCGCGCGGGAATCGTCGTCACGCTCGATGGTGATGGTCAGAACGATCCCGCCTTCATTCCGGCGCTGGTCGATGCGATTGGGAGCGGACCCCGCATCGGCCTCGTCGCGGGCCAGCGGGTCGGGCGTCAGGCGAGCGGCTTCAAGAAGCTGCAGTCGCGCGTCGCCAATGCCGTGCGCAGCCTGGTCCTGCGTGACGGGACCCGCGATACCGGTTGCGGGCTGAAGGCCTTCCGCCGGGATATTTTTTTGGCATTGCCCTACTTCGACGGATTGCATCGGTTTCTTCCGGCGTTGGTGCGGCGCGAAGGCTACGACATCACCTACGTCGACGTCGTCGATCGGCCGCGCCGTGCCGGCACGTCGAACTACGGCATGTTGGACCGGCTCTGGATTGGCATTGTCGATCTATTGGGTGTGTGGTGGCTCATCCGCCGCCGTCGCGTTCCGCAGATCACGGAGGTGAAACGGAATGTTGATTGATCTCTCACAGGCGATCGGCAGCTATCTGCACGAAGTCTTTGTCGCCAAGTTTCAGTGGTGGGTGCTGCTCGGTTACCTGGCGCAAATTATGTTCACCATGCGCTTCCTGGTGCAGTGGATCGCTTCCGAACGCGCGGGAAAGATGGTGATGCCGATCGCGTTTTGGTTTTTCTCGATCGGCGGCGGGGCGCTGCTGTTGGCCTATGCGCTATACATCCGCGATCCGGTTTTCATCCTGGGCCAAGCCTTCGGCGTATTCGTCTATGGGCGCAACCTCTATTTCGAGTTGCGCGACCGCAGCGCGACGGCGGCGACGTGAGATCGAAAGTCGGTGTCGCCATTATTGCGGTACTTAGGTTGCCGCCGGCGTGCTTGGTGCTATGCTCTCGAAAGGGTGGCGTAGACTGGAGGCGGAGATGCCGTTTACCGCTGCAACGACGTCCGAACGCCACGCCGCGGAGCCGATCGAAGTCATCCCGAGCGGTCGAGCGCTTGGCGTCGAAGTGAGGGGCATCGATCTCACGAAGCTCGGCGACGCTGCGTTTGCTCGGCTCATTCAGGTGTGGCACCAGTATTCGGTTGTGCTGATCCGCAATCAGAGGCTCAGTGATCAGGAACTGATCGCCTTCAGCCGTCGCTTGGGGGATCTCGACTGGGCGCCGATCCAAGAAACGGGCCGCCGTTTCGTCGAGGGCCTCCCGGAGATTTACATCGTTTCCAACGTCAAGGTGAACGGCGAGCCGATCGGCAGCCTCGGCGACGGCGAAGCCGTGTGGCACACTGACATGTCGTATCTTGAGGTGCCGCCAAAGGCGAGCATCCTCTATTCCCTCGAAGTGCCGCCGCTCGGAGGCAACACATCGTTCTGTACGATGTACGGCATCTACGAGGCACTGCCTCAGACGCTGAAAGACCGCATCGCGGGCCTCAAGATCAAGCACGACGGCACCTACAACAGTGGGGGCTACGTGCGCCAGGGAGTAACGCCGACCGACGACCCGCGCACCTCGCCAGGCGCGGTGCATCCGCTGGTCTGCACGCATCCGGACACCGGCTGGCGCATGCTCTATCTCGGGCGCCGACGCAACGCCTATCTGGTCGGGCTTGAGCTTGCGGAGTCCGACGCGCTGCTCGACGAGCTCTGGAGCTTCGTCGATCGACCGGAATTTGCATGGGAGCACGTTTGGCGCGTCGGCGATCTCGTATTGTGGGACAATCGCTGCACCATGCATCGGCGGGACGCCTTCGATCCGAGCAGCCGGCGAGTCATGCACCGCACTCAAGTCAAAGGCGAGCAGCGGCCTTCCTGATCGCGCAAACTATTGCGACTTCAGCGCACCATCGAGGGAACAGGCGCTTCATGAGGCGACGCGATTTACTCGCCCTTGGTGCGACTGCGCTGTCGCTGCGGTCGCCGATGCTTCGGTCCGCGCGCGCTCAGTCCAAATATCCGGATCGTCCGATCCGGCTCGTCATTCCTTTCCCCCCGGGCGGCGGCTACGACGCCGTGGGGCGTCCGTGGGCGGAAAAGATGAAGCCGGTGCTTGGCACCGTGGTGGTTGAAAACCAAGGGGGAGGAGGCAGTTCGCTCGGTGCCGCCTCGGTCGCTCGCGCCCGCCCGGACGGCTACACTATTCTCCTGGGTGGTTCGAGCACTCACATCACGGAGCCATTCTCAAAAGCCATCCACTCTACGATCCGCTTAAGGACCTCGAGCCGATTTCGAACGTGGCAGTTTCGGCTTTTGCCCTTGCGGTCCATCCCGCAGTGCCGGCTCACACGCTGAGAGAGTTCATCGACTACGCCAAGGCCAATCCCGGCAGGCTGTCCTACGGACATGCCGGCGTTGGCTCGTTGAACCACCTGACCGGCGAATTGTTGAAATCGCTAGCAGGAATGCCGGACCTCGTGCATGTGCCATACCGTGGCTCGGGACCGGCGACGGCCGATACCATCAGCGGACAAGTAGCGATGGTCACCCCGGCCGTGACGGGCGCGTTGCTCGAATTCAATCGGACCGGCAAGCTGCGCATCCTCGCCGTGACCAGTCCCACCCGGCTGATTGCCGCGCCGGCGATCCCGACGGCGGTCGAAGCCGGACTCCCCGGAATGGTCTCGCAGCAGTCGATTGGCCTGTTCGCTCCCGCCGGGACACCCAAGGCCATCATCGAGCAAATCTCCCAGGCAACGCGTGCGGCACTCGCCGACGCCACCTATCGGCAAATGCTCATCGAATCGGGGTTCGAACCCGACATCGATTCAACGCCCGACAAATTCCGCCGCTTGATCGGGGAAGACATTGCCCGATGGTCACCGCTTGTCAAAGCGATCGGATTGAAGCTCGACTGATTCCGCGACGGACGGCGCGATCTCGAGTTCGTGTGTGCCGTTACGCGGGACGCAGTGTCACCGCGCCGCTGCAAGTGCGGCAAAGCCGCGTTCCAGATCGCCAATCAGGTCGTCGACGTCCTCGAGGCCGATGTGCAGGCGCACGGTCGGGCCGCCCGGCATCCATTTCGTCGCTGTGCGGATGTTGGTGCAGTCGAATGGAATGGCCAAGCTCTCGAAGCCGCCCCACGACGGCCCAATGCCGAAAAGGTTGAGCGCGTCGATGAAGGCGTAGACTGCGCTTTGCGCAACTGGCTTGAATACAATGCTGAATAACCCGCTGGCGCCGGCAAAATCGCGCCGCCAGATCGCATGGCCAGGACAGCTCTCGAGCGCCGGATGTAATACGCGGGCGATTTCTGGACGCTGGGCAAGCCAGGATGCAACTTTCAGCCCCGACTGGTAGTGCTGCGCGAGCCGCACGCCCATGGTGCGCAGCCCGCGCAGGCCGAGATAAATATCATCCGGCCCTACGCAGAGGCCAGAGAGATATACGATTTCGCTCAAGCGCTGCCACGTCGCCTGGTTGGCCGATACGGTGCCGAGCATCACGTCAGAATGGCCGCCGATATATTTTGTGCCAGCCTGGATCGATAGATCGACTCCCTTTTCCAAGGGTTTGAAATAGAGGGAGGTCGCCCAGGTATTGTCCATCAGGACAACCGCGCCGGCGCCGTGAGCAGCGGCCGCGACCGCCGGCACGTCTTGGACCTCGAACGAAAGTGAGCCGGGCGCCTCCACGAATACGGCTCGAGTATTGGGCTGCATCAGCGCAGCGATGCCGCCACCGATCAAGGGATCGTAGTAGGTGGTGGCAATTCCGTAGCGGCTAAGTACGCTGTCGCAGAATTTGCGCGTGGGCTGATAGGCGCTGTCAGTGACCAGCAAGTGATCGCCGGCTTTGAGCACGGCGAGCAGCGCGGTTGAAATCGCGGCGAGACCCGACGGCAGCAAGGCAACGCCGGTGCATCCAGGACCTTCTAGCGCGCGCAAGGCATTTTCAAGGGCCTCCGAGGTGGGCGTGCCACGCCGGCCGTAGAGATAGCGCGAGCGACGCGCAAGATAGTCCTCAGCGCTCGGGTAGAGGACCGTGGACGCGTGATGCACCGGCGGATTGACGAAGCCGTGATAGGCCTTCGTGTCGCGGCCGCCGGTGACGAGCTGCGTTGCGGGCTTCAATGGCGCAGGCGTGGCATCGACTTCGGTCTTTTTGGTCATAGCTCGATTCTCTGGACGCCTTGGGCAACGATCGCCATCTGCGCGGGATTTCGCGTAGCCGGCGCCGCAACACGGGGTCATGACGTCACGTGGCGCGACCGTCAACCCCTTGACCCCCGTAGCCGATCGTTCTGAGATGCAGCTACCAGCACGAGATCAGTGCACGCGGGAACGCGATGCCGCCTCAGCACGCACCACCTAGGCCGCGTTAAAGAGCCTCTCGGAAAAGGCAAGCTAAGGTCAAGGGACGGTCACTGGAAGGGCTGCTTCATGAAACGCGCAATCTTTCTTCTTGGTGCGATCGTTGTGGCGAGCTTCTGCGCCGGCGCCGCGTCTGCCCAAACGCTCAAGGCGGTGAGGGATCGTGGCGCGCTGGTCTGCGGGGTCAGCCAGGGACTGCCGGGATTTTCCAATCCCGACGACAAAGGCAATTGGACCGGCTTCGATGTCGACTTCTGT
>VAZQ01000548.1 GCA_005883115.1 Alphaproteobacteria bacterium
CTTGTCCCCGCGCGCGCGAATGGCGTCTGCCGCGGCCTCGACCTGCGCTTGCGTGCGCGCAATGAGCGTCACATGCGCGCCGGCTTGCGCCAGCGCCGAAGCTGCCGCGAGCCCGATGCCGCGCCCGCCGCCGGTGACCAGCGCGCGCTTGCCGTCGAGACGGAACGACGGAGTTTTGGCAAGCTCGACTGAATCCGTTCCGCCCACGGCGCAGGCTGCTCATTCCGCCGCCTGGGCGAAGGCGACGTTGCGCCCGCCGTAGCGACGCACGCGCACATTGGCCTGCTCCGCGTGGGCATAGAAGCCCTCGAGGATGCACAGCCGCGAGCAGTACTCGCCGACCATGGCAGAGGCCTGATCGGTGAGCACCTTTTGATAGGTGCAGGTCTTGAGGAACTTTCCCACCCACAAGCCGCCGGTGTAGCGCGCGGCCTTCTTGGTCGGAAGCGTGTGGTTCGTTCCGATGACCTTGTCGCCATAGGCGACGTTAGTGCGGGGACCGAGAAACAGCGAACCATAGTTCTTCATGTTGTCCAGGAAATAATCCGGGTTTCGCGTCATCACCTGCACATGCTCGGAGGCGACGCGATCGGCCTCGCGCACCATTTCCTCCTCGCTGTCGCAGAGAATGACCTCGCCGAAATCCGCCCACGCCTTGCCGGCGGCATCGGCGGTCGGCAGCATCGCGAGCAGCCGATCGACCTCGCGCATCGTCTCGCGCGCAAGCTTCTCCGAATTGGTGATGAGGATGGCAGGCGAGGTCGGGCCGTGCTCGGCTTGGCCGAGCAGATCGGTCGCGCAGATCTCGCCGTCCACGCTGTCATCGGCAATGATCAGCGTTTCGGTCGGACCCGCGAGCAGATCGATGCCGACACGGCCGAAGAGTTGCCGCTTGGCTTCGGCCACATAGGCGTTGCCGGGCCCCACGAGCATGTCCACGGGGCCGATCGTCTCGGTGCCGAGCGCCATGGCGGCAACCGCCTGCACGCCACCGAGCACGTAGATGTCATCGGCTCCGCCGAAATGCATGGCGGCGACAATCGCCGGGTGCGGCCCGCCTTTGAACGGCGGCGCGCAGGCGATGATGCGCTTCACGCCCGCCACCCGCGCGGTCACGATCGACATATGTGCCGAAGCGACCATGGGATAGCGGCCGCCGGGCACATAGCAACCGATCGAGTTCACGGGGATGTGCCGGTGACCGAGCACCACGCCGGGCAGGGTCTCGATCTCGAGATCGCGTAGCGTCTCCTTTTGCTTCTGTGCGAAATTGCGCACCTGCGCCTGCGCGAATTTGATGTCATCGAGATCGCGCTTGCTGACCTGGGATATCGCGCGCTCGGTCTCGCTCGCCGTTAGCTTGAACGAAGCCGGCAACCAACCGTCGAACTTTTGCGACAAGTCGCGCACTGCCGCGTCGCGCCGCGCCTCGACGTCGGCGAGGATTTTTTCCACCGTCTCGCGCACCTTGGCATCGGCGGCCTTTATTGCGCTCGCGTCCATTCCGCGCTTGAGGTAGTGGGCCATTGGGGCCTCCAGTTCATGTGGTGTCTTCGCGCTCGAGCGAAGTGCACGCCATCCGGGACACATGTCCGCCGCT
>VAZQ01000549.1 GCA_005883115.1 Alphaproteobacteria bacterium
CCGGCTCGCCTTCGGGCGTCTTCTTGCCTTGAGTTTCCGCATCCGCCTCCTCGAGCGAGACGAACTCAGCCTCCGGGGTCTCCGGCGCCACGACCTCTTCTTCACGCGCAGGCGTGACAGCGGGGGCGTCCGGACGCGTGCGCGGGGCGACCGTCACAAGCTCCATGACGGTTTGGCACTTCGGGCAGACGATCGGATCCTTGCTGAGGTCGTAGAACTTGGTGCCGCAATTGGCGCACAGGCGCTTGGTGCCGAGCTCAGGTTTCGCCACGGTTCCGGTTTCCTTGGATCGGGTCTAAAATTGAGGTGCTTCACTTGGCGAGTAGCAACGGCGGTGTCAATAGCCGCCGCAACGGCTTTACGCCGGTCGCGCCGGCGCGCCCGGCCCGTCCCCATGACCCCCTCTCGCTCCCATGCTAGAGAGCCCCAACGCGAGCTTGCACGTGGACCACGCCGCTTCATCTCCGCTCACTGCGCGCCGCGCGGGCGCCCTCAAGGGCCGCGCGCGCGTGCCTGGCGACAAATCGATCTCGCACCGGGCGCTGATCTTCGGCGCGCTCACGGTCGGAGAGACCCGTATATCCGGGCTCCTCGAAGGCGAGGACGTGATCAACACCGCTAACGCCATGCGGGCGCTCGGCGCGCGCGTCGAACGTACCGGCGAAGGGGCGTGGCGCGTTTTTGGCGTCGGGGTCGGGGGCTTCCGCGCGCCCGACGGCGTGCTCGATTTCGGCAATTCCGGCACCGGCTGCCGGCTCGTCATGGGGGCGGTTGGCGGCTGTCCGATCAGCGCGACGTTCGATGGCGATGCGAGCCTGCGCCGGCGCCCCATGCAACGCATCCTCGAGCCGCTTGCGCGCATCGGCGCCCGCGCCGCCAGCGCCGGCGACGGCGGACGCCTTCCCATCACGCTTGCCGGCGCGCGCGATCCAATTCCGATCGTCTATCGCACGCCGGTCCCCTCAGCGCAGATCAAGTCGGCGGTGCTGCTCGCCGGCCTTGCCGCGCCGGGCGAAACGACCGTGATCGAAAGCGAAGCGAGCCGCGACCACACCGAGCGCCTGCTCAAGCATTTCGGGGCCGAGGTGCGCCTCGAAGCGGAAGGTGCGCATGGCCGCAAGATCACCGTGCGGGGCGAGGTGGAGCTCGGGCCGGCCCCGGTCGTGGTGCCAGCCGACCCCTCCTCCGCCGCGTTTCCGATGGTGGCGGCACTGATCGTGCCGGGCTCGGAGGTCATTCTCACCGATGTCATGACCAATCCGCTCCGCACTGGATTGATCCTCACACTGCGTGAAATGGGCGCCGAGATCGAAACGCTCGATCTGCGCAGCGCCGGCGGCGAGGAGCTTGCCGATTTTCGGGTGCGGGCGTCGAACCTGCGCGGCGTCGACGTGCCCGCCGCGCGCGCGCCCTCCATGATCGACGAATATCCGGTGCTGGCGGTCGCGGCGAGCTTCGCCCAAGGCACGACCGTGATGCGCGGGCTCAAAGAGTTGCGCGTGAAAGAATCCGATCGGCTCAGCGCCGTCGCCGATGGGCTAAAGGCGAATGGCGTCGAGGTCGACATTCAAGGCGACGATCTCATCGTCCATGGCAAGGGTTTGGCGCGGGGGGACGGCGGCGTGGCGACGCACATGGATCACCGCATCGCCATGGCGTTTTTGGTCATGGGGCTTTCCAGCGAAAAGCCCGTGCGGGTCGACGATGCCGCAATCATCGCCACGAGTTTTCCTGGCTTCCCATCCCTGATGCGAGCCCTCGGGGCCGATCTTTCATGATCATCGCCATCGATGGGCCGGCGGCCTCGGGTAAGGGGACGCTCGGCAAGCGGCTCGCCGCGCATTACGGGTTGCGGCACCTCGACACCGGGCTGATCTACCGCGGGGTGGCGAAGGCCGTGCTGGATGCCGGCCACGCGCCCGACGATCGTGCGCGGGCGATCGCCGCCGCCGAGGGGCTCGATCTCACCCGTTATGACGAGCCTTCGCTCAAGACCCAGGCGGTGGACGAAGCGGCTGCGGTGGTCTCGGCCATCCCCGAGGTGCGCGCGGCCGTACTTGCATTCCAGCATAATTTCGGGCGCACGCGCCCGGGCGCCGTGCTCGACGGCCGCGACATCGGCACCGTCATTTTCCCCGATGCCGAGGTGAAGCTGTTCGTGACCGCGACGCCACAGGTTCGCGCCGGCAGGCGTGTGGCCGAATTGCAGGCGCGCGGGGTCAAGGTTAACCCCGCGGAGGTGCTCGCCGACATCCAGCGGCGAGACGAACGCGACACGACGCGGGGCATCTCGCCGCTCAAACTCGCGCCGGACGCGCACTTGCTCGACACCACGCATTTGGATATAGACGCCGCATTCCGGGCCGCCATCGACATCGTCGAAGCCGTCCGAGCAGGCCGGAAACGCGGCTGACCGTGTTTCCGTCAATGGAGGACGAGCCTGCTCCGCCCGCTTCTTTGGTGGCGCACGGACGTAATTCATCGTCGCTGGGTCATCAGCCCGGGCCGCCGCACGCGGGAAGCGCGCTTGCGGCGGCTGCCGAAGGTGATCTTCGGCCCCTGCGCGAAAGACGCCATCAATCCGCGTCCGGGCAGTCATTAGCTTTAAGGAGTGTTCATGGCCACCGCCGTCAATTCCGCCGCGCCGTCGCGCGACGATTTTGCGAAAATGTTGGAAGAATCTTTTACCCAAGGCAGTCCGCAGGAAGGCAATGTCGTCAAGGGAACGGTGGTCGCGATCGAGAAGGATGTCGCCGTCATCGATGTGGGGGCGAAGACCGAAGGCCGGGTCGCGTTGCGTGAATTTGCGGGCCCGGGACGGCAAGCAGACATCAAGGTTGGCGATACAGTCGAGGTCTATCTCGAGCGGGTGGAGAACGCGCTCGGTGAAGCCGTGCTCTCGCGCGACAAAGCGCGCCGCGAGGAGAGCTGGGGCAAGCTGGAGAAGGCGTTCAACGCCAACGAAAAGGTCCATGGCATGATCTTCAATCAGGTCAAGGGCGGCTTCACCGTGGACCTCACGGGGCGGTGGCGTTCCTGCCGCGCAGCCAGGTCGATATCCGGCCGATCCGCGACGTCTCACCGCTGATGAACCAGCCGCAGCCCTTCCAGATCCTCAAAATGGATCGCCGCCGCGGCAACATCGTGGTGTCGCGCCGCACGGTGCTGGAAGAGACGCGTGCCGAGCAGCGCCAGGAGCTGGTGCAGAACCTCGAAGAGGGCCAGGTCATCGACGGCGTGGTCAAGAACATCACCGACTACGGCGCCTTCGTCGATCTCGGCGGCATCGATGGGCTTTTGCACGTCACCGACATCGCCTGGCGGCGGGTCAACCATCCCACCGAGGTGCTCAACATCGGCCAGCAGGTGAAGGTCAAGATCATCAAGATCAATCACGAGACCCACCGCATCTCGCTCGGCATGAAGCAGCTGCAGGATGATCCCTGGCAGGGCATCGAGGCGAAATATCCCGTGGGCGCGCGATTCAAGGGCCGCGTCACCAACATCACCGACTACGGCGCCTTCGTGGAGCTCGAGCCCGGCATCGAAGGGCTCATTCACGTCTCCGAGATGTCGTGGACGAAGAAGAACGTGCATCCCGGCAAGATCGTATCGACCTCCCAGGAGGTGGACGTGCAGATCCTCGAGGTCGATCCGGTCAAGCGGCGCATCTCGCTCGGCCTCAAGCAGACCATGCGCAATCCGTGGGAGGCCTTTGTCGAGAAATATCCGCCCGGCGCCGTGATCGAGGGCGAGGTCAAGAACAAGACCGAGTTCGGGCTGTTCCTCGGCCTCGACGGCGACGTCGACGGCATGGTCCATCTCTCCGACCTCGATTGGAAGCGACCCGGCGAGCAGGTGATCGAGGAGTACAAGAAGGGCGACAAGGTCAAAGCCAAGGTGCTCGACGTCGATGTCGAGAAGGAGCGCATCTCGCTCGGCATCAAGCAGCTGGCGGGCGATCCTCTGGAGAGCGCCGCCGAGCTCAAAAAGGGCGCGGTCGTGACCTCCGAGGTGACGGAGGTGAAGGAGGGCGGTATCGACGTGAAGATCGTCGGCACCGATTTTACCACGTTCATCAAGCGCTCCGAGCTGGCGCGCGACCGCGGCGAGCAGCGGCCGGAGCGTTTCTCCCCCGGGCAGAAGGTCGACGCCCGCGTGACCCAGTTCGACCGCCGCACCCGCAAGGTGCAGGTCTCCATCAAGGCACTCGAGGTGGCGGAGGAGAAAGAGGCGATTGCCCAATACGGCTCGACCGATGCGGGGGCAACGCTCGGCGATATTCTCGGCACCGCGCTCAGGCGCGCGACGGAGAAACCGTCCGACAAGGCCGAGAAGTCCGAGACGTCGGATGAATCGGAGAAGTCCGAGGACCAGGACTGAGCGGTCGAGGGGAGTGAGCCACCATGTCGCTCGATGCCGACACCATCGTCGATCGCCGCCGCATGCGGCGCAAACTGACTTTTTGGCGCGTGGGCGCGATCATCGTTGCGATCGGCGCCGTCATTGCGGCGGCCGCCGCGCTGCGCGCCCCCGGCACCGAGGCATGGGTCGGGACGGCGGGATCGATTGCGCGCGTCACCATCAGCGGTCTCATCCGCACCGATGGGCAACGGGTCGAAGCGCTGGAGCGGCTTGGGAAATCGCGCGCCCGCGCGGTGATCGTGCACATCAACAGCCCCGGGGGCACGACATCCGGCTCGGAGCAGCTGCACGATTCCTTGACGCGGCTCAAGGCGCAGAAGCCGCTGGTCGTGGTGGTCGACGGGGTTGCGGCATCGGGCGGCTACATTACGGCGATCGCCGCCGATCACATCGTCGCGATGGAAACCTCGCTCGTGGGCTCGATCGGCGTGTTGTTCCAATATCCCAACGTCGCCGACCTCTTGAAGACGATCGGCATCAAGGTCGAAGAGATCAAATCCTCCCCGCTCAAGGCCGCACCCAACGGCTTCGAGCCGACCTCGCCGGAGGCGCGCGCGGCGATCGAGGCCATCGTGTCGGATTCCTACGCCTGGTTTCGCGACATGGTGA
>VAZQ01000550.1 GCA_005883115.1 Alphaproteobacteria bacterium
GCGACCGCGGATCGCCGCCTATCTCGCCTCGCCGCGCCGCATTCCGTTCAGCCAGTGGGGCATCTACCGTTACTTCAAGGAACTCGACGTCTAAGCGAGGCCGGCTCTGCGATTGTGGTCGCTGAGGCGGCGGCTTCCCATGCCGGGGAAATCTGCCTAAAACCGCGGCGTCCGTTGCAAAGCCGACCATCCCCATGACCGCTCACGCCGAGATCGCCGCGCCGTATAAGCACACATCGCTGTTCCCGCTCGGCCACGACAGCACGCCGTACCGCAAGCTCACCGGCGAGGGCGTGCGCTTGGAACGCGCCGGGAGACACGAGCTCCTCGTGGTCGAGCGCGAGGCGCTACGCATGCTGGCCGAGGCGGCATTCACCGATATCAATCATTTACTGCGCCCCGGGCACTTGCAGCAGCTGCGCGCGATCCTCGAGGATCCGCAGGCAAGCGACAACGACAAGTTCGTCGCCTACGATTTCCTCAAGAACGCCAACATTGCGGCGGGCGGCGTGCTTCCCATGTGTCAGGACACCGGCACCGCGATCATCATGGGCAAGAAAGGGCGTCTGGTCTTCACCGAGGGTGATGATGAAGCGGCACTGGCCGAGGGCGCGCGCGACGCCTATCTCAAGCGCAACCTGCGCTATTCGCAGCTCGCGCCGATCTCCATGTTCGAGGAAAAGAACACAAAGTCGAACATGCCGGCGCAGGTCGAGATTTACGCCGAAGGCAAAGGCGAGAACGACGACGCCTACAAATTTTTGTTCATCGCCAAGGGCGGCGGCTCGGCCAACAAATCTTTCCTGTTCCAGGCGACGCCCTCAATTCTCACCCACGACCGGCTGATCGCGTTTCTCAAGGAGAAGGTGCTCACGCTGGGCACCGCCGCGTGCCCGCCCTATCATCTCGCCATTGTCATCGGCGGCACATCGGCCGAACTGACGATGAAGACGGTCAAGCTCGCCTCGTGCCGCTACCTCGACGACCTGCCGACGCGCGGCTCCGAGGACGGCCACGCCTTCCGCGACGTCGCCATGGAGCAGGAGGTGCATCGGCTCACGCATTCGCTCGGCGTGGGCGCGCAGTTCGGCGGCAAATATTTCTGCCACGACGTGCGCGTGATCCGGCTGCCCCGGCACGGCGCCTCGCTGCCGATCGGCCTCGGCGTCTCATGCGCGGCCGATCGACAAGCGCTCGCCAAGATCACAGCGGAGGGCGTTTTTCTCGAGGAGCTCGAGCGCAATCCGGCAAAATACCTGCCGGAGATCGATGCCACCAAGCTCGGCGGCGAAGTCGTGCATGTCGATCTGCGCCAGCCGATGAAGGATATTCTCGCCCAGCTTTCCAAGTACCCGATCAAGACGCGCCTCTCTCTGACCGGGCCTATGGTCGTCGCGCGTGATCTCGCGCACGGCAAATTGCGCGAGCGGCTGGAGCGAGGGGAGGGGCTGCCCGACTATTTCAAGAACCACCCGGTCTATTACGCGGGTCCCGCCAAGACGCCACAAGGCTACGCCTCGGGCGCCTTCGGCCCCACCACCGCGGGAAGGATGGATGCCTTCGTGCACGACTTTCAGGCCGCTGGTGGTTCGATGATCATGCTGGCCAAGGGCAACCGCTCCTCCGCGGTGCGCGAAGCCTGCAAGAAGCACGGCGGCTTCTATCTCGCCTCCATCGGCGGCGCGGCCGCAAATCTCGCCGAGCATTGCATCAAGAAGGTCGAAACAGTGGAATATCCGGAGCTCGGCATGGAGGCGGTCTGGAAAATCGACGTGGAAAATTTTCCCGCGTTTATTGTGATCGACGACAAGGGCAACGATTTCTTCCAGGAACTGAATTTGGGGTAGTCGTCATTCCGGCCGAGCGAAGCGAGAGCCGGAATCCATATCCACGGTCCGAGATTATGGATTCCGGGTTCGCCGCTTCGCGGCGCCCCGGAAT
>VAZQ01000551.1 GCA_005883115.1 Alphaproteobacteria bacterium
CGGTTTCTCCGCTCATTCCCGCGTAAGCGGGAATCCAGCAACAACTGGGTCCCCGCTTTCGCGGGGACGAGCGGAGCTTGCGCGGCTTCTCGGCCATGCGCGCTGCGCTTTGTGCGACGTTGCGGTCGCTTAATGGTCATGGTCTTCGCCGTGCCCATACGCGCCACGTTCCGGGTCGAACGGCGCCTCGACGCAAACAAGTCGCGCGCCGAGTCCGCGCAGCATCTCTTCCAGCACGTGGTCGCGGCGGATGCGCAGCTTGTCGCCGACGATCTCAACGTCGATGTGGCGATTGCCGATATGCCAAGCGAGCCGTGCGAGCTCATGCGGGCTTTTCGCGGCGATCTCGACGAGCGGCTCCGCTTTGCCCGCGACACGCACGATCGCGCCGTCATCGAGCACCAGGCCATCGCCATCCTTGAGCGCGGTCGTGTGCGGCAGATCGAGCAGGAACGCCGTGCCGCGTTCGCCGGTCAATGCGATCCTGCGGCGATGGCGCTCGGCCGCGTCGAGCACGACGCGGTCGACCGCGTTCGCTGCGTTCCAGGTGCCGGCAGCCTTGATCTCGGACGCTCGCCTCATCAGGTCGGTCTTCAGAACAGGAAGTAGCGCTGCGCCATCGGCAGCACCTCGGCCGGCGCGCAGGTCAGCAATTCGCCGTCGGCGGTCACCTCGTAAGTTTCCGGATCGACCTCGATCTTGGGCGTGGCGCCGTTGTGCACCATGCTCTTCTTCGAGATGCCGCCGCGGGTATTTTCGACCGCGACGAATTCCTTCTCGACCCCGAGCTTGCTGCGCAACCCGCGCTTGAGCGCGGCCTTCGATACGAACATCAACGAAGACGCGCAAAGCGCCTTGCCGAACGCGCCGAACATCTTGCGGTAATGCACCGGCTGCGGCGTCGGGATGGAGGCGTTCGGATCGCCCATCGGCGCGGCAATGATCGTGCCGCCTTTGATGATGCAGTCGGGCTTCACTCCGAAAAACGCCGGCGACCACAGCACAAGGTCGGCGAGCTTGCCTTTCTCCACCGAGCCGATGTGCTTCGAGACGCCGTGCGCGATCGCCGGATTGATCGTGTATTTGGCGACGTAGCGTTTGGCGCGCACGTTGTCATTGTCGCCCTTCTCCTCCTTCAGACGTCCGCGCTGCTTCTTCATCTTGTCAGCGGTCTGCCAGGTGCGGATGATCACCTCGCCGATACGGCCCATGGCTTGGCTGTCGGACGACATCATGGAGAGCGCGCCAATGTCGTGCAGGATGTCTTCGGCCGCGATTGTCTCCTTCCTGATCCGGCTTTCGGCGAAGGCCACGTCCTCGGCGATCAGCGGATCGAGATGGTGGCACACCATCAGCATGTCCAAGTGCTCATCGATGGTGTTCCTGGTGAACGGCCGGGTCGGATTGGTCGATGAGGGCAACACGTTCTTGAGGCCCGCCACCTTGATGATGTCCGGGGCGTGCCCGCCGCCGGCACCCTCGGTGTGAAACGCGTGAATGGTGCGGCCCTTGAACGCCTTGATCGTGTCCTCGACGAAGCCCGACTCATTGAGCGTGTCGGTGTGGATCATCACGTCGTGCTCGTCGGCAACCGACAGGCAGCAGTCGATTGCCGCCGGCGTCGTACCCCAATCTTCGTGCAGCTTGAGCGCGCAGGCGCCACCCGCGACCATCTCCTCGAGCGCCGCCGGACGCGACGCATTGCCTTTGCCGGCGAAACCGAGGTTGACCGGCAGTGCGTCGGCGGCCTGGATCATGCGGCCGATGTGCCAAGGTCCCGGCGTGCACGTGGTGGCGAAGGTGCCATGCGCCGGACCGGTGCCGCCGCCGAGCATGGAGGTGACGCCGGACATCAGCGCCTCCTCCACCTGTTGCGGGCAGATAAAATGAATGTGCGTATCGAAGCCGCCGGCGGTGAGGATCTTGCCTTCACCGGCGATCACTTCGGTGCCGGGTCCGACGACGATCGTGACGTTGGGCTGAATGTCGGGATTGCCGGCCTTGCCGATCGCTGCGACGCGGCCGCCGGTGAGCCCGATGTCGGCCTTGACGATTCCCCAATGGTCGAGGATCAGCGCGTTGGTGATGACGGTATCGACCGCGCCCTGCTTGTTGGCGATCTGGCTCTGCCCCATGCCGTCACGGATCACCTTGCCCCCGCCGAACTTCACCTCTTCCCCATACGTGCAAAAGTCCCTTTCCACCTCGATGATGATGTCGGTATCGGCAAGCCGCACACGGTCGCCCGTGGTGGGTCCAAACATCTCGGCATAGGCGGCGCGCTTCATCTTGGCGGACATGCTAGCTCCTGCGAAGCTCTCGCGGCGAGCCGCTCAGAGCTTTCCCATCACCTCTTGGCGAAAGCCGTAGATCGTGCGCTTGCCGGCGAGCGCGACGAGCGTGACCTCGCGCGTTTGTCCCGGCTCGAACCGCACCGCCGTACCGGCAGCGATGTTTAGCCGCATGCCGCGCGCCTGCTTGCGATCGAATTTCAACGCCGGATTGGTCTCGAAGAAATGATAGTGCGAGCCGACTTGGATCGGCCGGTCTCCCGTATTCGTGACCGACAGCGTCACCGTCTTGCGGCCGGCATTGAGCTCGATCTCGCCTTGCTTGATGAACATTTCACCGGGGATCATGCGAGCCTCGCGCCTACGTATCTCCGATTTCACCGTATCGGCTCATGCACCGTCACCAGCTTGGTGCCGTCGGGAAAAGTCGCCTCAACCTGAATTTCCTGGACCATCTCGGCGATGCCGTCCATCACCTCGCTGCGCGTGAGCACGTGCGCGCCGGCTTCCATCAGCTCGGCGACGGTTTTGCCGTCGCGCGCTCCTTCGACAATGAAATCGGTGATGAGCGCCACCGCCTCAGGATGATTGAGCTTGACGCCGCGCTCTCGCCGTCGGCGCGCCACGATGGCAGCCATGGCGATCAGCAACTTGTCCTTTTCGCGCGGGGTGAGCTTCATGACTTCTCTGCAGCGCTTGCGTTCACCTCAGTTGAGCCACAGCCGCGGCAGCGCCGTTCCGCGCAGCGCCCCAAGCACCGCGATCAGATCGTGCCGCAGCGCTTGGCCGTCAGAGGCGCATAACCGCACGATCGCAAGTCCGTTCCAGGCTGAGGCGCCGACCTCACCA
Source organism: Alphaproteobacteria bacterium (assembly GCA_005883115.1). Taxonomy (GTDB): domain Bacteria; phylum Pseudomonadota; class Alphaproteobacteria; order Rhizobiales; family Xanthobacteraceae; genus VAZQ01. The sequence continues at coordinate 3,141 of VAZQ01000551.1, forward strand.
CGCAACTGATCGCCAAGCGCGCGCACCTTGTCGGCGGTGGCTTCCTCGCCGGGGACGACCAACACGGTTGCGACGGCGGTGCCTCCCTTGGCAACCGCGCCCTGCGCGAGCTTTGCCGAGACCGCGCCATCGAGCCGCATGGCTTCCGCGTGCATGAGCCGTCCGTCCCGGCGTAGCCGCCAGCGATCGAAGAGGAACCCGTCCTTGACCGCCTCGCCCATGCCGCCACGACCGAAGACGTTCGCTTCGGCCAGCAACAGCTGCGCGTCCGCGGCGAGATCGATATCGATTGCTCGCCTGAGGCGCGCGCGATCGAACAGGATCGTCTCCTGCGGCAGCCAGGCGAGGCGAGCGCCGGCCCCGAGGCAAAGCTTGACTTCGATCGCGGCCGCCGGCTCGAGCGTGCGATATACCTTTTCCGCCGCAGCCGTCGTGACCACCAGGCGTGCCCCACGTTCAACACTGATGTCGAGCTTGAGGCGATCGCCACCGGCGACGCCGCCTGCGGTATTGACGATGATAGCCTCGAGCTCGGTCGAGGCCGGTCCCGGACAGCGCACGCGCAGCGAGCCCTCCTCGCGCAGGCGCGAGCGCCGCATGATCCCGCCGCTCTCGCGGACCGCCAGTGAAATGGCTCCGATCGCGCGGTTTGCCGCAAAGGTACGCGCCAGATCCGCCGCCGCCTGTGCCACCGTTTTCCTTTCTCAAATCGCCATGGCGCGTCTGAG
>VAZQ01000552.1 GCA_005883115.1 Alphaproteobacteria bacterium
GACCCGCGTGATTGCCCGCTGGCGCTGCGACGCTTTTGCGCAAGGGAGAGAATGCCGATGTAGGGAGAACTACGTATTGACTGGATAGCCGGGCGGGCCAACGTCACTGGTTGTGGGCGAGTGATGACCGTCGCGATCATCGGGGACGGGAGCGGGTCATGCCGAATAGCAACACAGGCGACAAGCTCGCACTTGGTTCGGCGATTGCCGGCGGCGCACTCGTGGCGGCCTTGATCGAGGTTCTTTTCGATAAAGGCGCGCTCACGCTCGAGGAGTCGCGAACCGTCCTCGACCGCGCGCTACGCAACGTCGGCTTTCACCAGCGCGCCAACGGCGCGCGCGAAGCCGCCGACGTCATCACCAAGTTGATGCAGGGCCGCTTCGCGTCACGCAGCGACACGCCATAGACTTTGAAGCAGTGGCTTACTCGGTCTGCTCCCCTCCCCCTTGTGGGGAGGGGTTGGGGGTGGGGGTCGTCGTTATTGCGCTGACTATGTCCTCGAGCACCCCATCGATATTCGACAATACGTCGTTGTTCCAATATCGCAGCACGCGATAACCGTGCGCTTCGATATCCTTCGTGCGCTTTTCATCGGCCGCCGATTCGTGCTGGCCTCCATCAACCTCGATGACAATGCGTCGCGCGTGACAGACAAAATCGGCGATGTAGCGGCCGATGCGAACTTGGCGGCGGAAATGTGTGCGGGGTGTCGAGATGCGATGGCGCAGGTGCCACCAGAGCTTGCGCTCGGCGTCCGTCAGCGCAGCCCGCATCGCGCGGGCGAGGCGGCGCTGTGGTGGCACGATCGTACGATCGCGCTTGGCCCATATTCGAGGCTCGTCGTCTGCGGACACTTCAGGGCATCCTAACTGCGACCCCCACCCCTACCCCTCCCCACAAGGGGGAGGGGAGCAGACCGAGTTTGCCGCCCGTCGCGATTCATTCAATGCTGATCGTCAGGGCCTAGCTCAGTATCAGCGCGGCGCGGGTCGCGCCGGATTGCTGTTTTTCCGCCGCTGATTACTGATTACCGGCATGAGCGCCGCACGCATCCGCCGGCTGACGTTGACGAATTTCCGCAGCTATCGCGCGGCGCAGATCGAGGTCGGGGCGGGCCCCATCGTCCTGGTCGGCCCCAACGGCGCCGGCAAGACCAACCTGATCGAGGCGATCTCGTTTCTCACACCCGGCCGAGGGCTACGCCGCGCAACGTTCGAGGACGTGGCGTTTTCCGAGGGCGACGGCTCATGGGCGGTTTCCGCCGACGTCGACGGCGCGCTGGGGCTCGCGAGTTTGGGGACCGGCATCGAGCCGCCGGCGAGCGAGGACGCCGTGATCTCGCGCAAATGCCGCATCGATCGCGAGCCGGTCGCCTCGGCGGCGGCATTTGCCGAGCATCTGCGCGTCGTTTGGCTCGTGCCCGCCATGGACGGCTTATTCACCGGAGCGGCCTCCGAGCGCCGCCGCTTTCTCGACCGGCTCGCGCTCGCGCTCGATGCCGA
>VAZQ01000513.1:0-3408 GCA_005883115.1 Alphaproteobacteria bacterium
CAAGTGGGAGGTGGCCAAGGCCTTCGTCACACGCGCCGAAAAGGCCGGGTGCTTGGCGGTGGCGGTGACTGTCGTTCGCGCCGGCGGCCGCAATCAAGAGACGCTCTTTCGGCTGCGCCGCACTGACACGCGCGACTGCAGCGGCTGCCACGACCGCTCTGGTCTGCAGGCGAGCCTTACGCGCAGGGCGATGTACCAAGGCGTCGACGTCTCGGGGCTGAGGAATACCCAGTCCTCCAATATGACCTGGGATTTCTTGAGGCGGCTGCGCGATACCACCAAGATGAAGATCGTCATCAAGGGCATTCTTGCCTGGGAGGATGCCGTGATTGCGGCCGACAACGGCATCGACGCGATCATCGTCTCCAATCACGGCGCGCGCAGCGAGGATTCCGGCCGCTCGACAATCGACGCGCTGCCGGAAATCGTCGAGGCGGTGCGAGGGCGCATCCCGATCATCGTCGACAGCGGCTTCCGCCGCGGCTCCGATATCGTCAAGGCGCTGTGCATCGCGCCAACGCGGTATGCGTCGGGCGGCCCTATATCTGGGGCCTCGGCGCCTTCGGCCAAAGCGGCGTCGAGCGCGTGCTCGAGCTTCTGCGCACGGAAACCTACGTCATGATGCAGCAGGTGGGCGCGCCGTCGATCAAGCAGTTGTTGCCGGGGATGGTGCGCAGGGCGTGACGCGGCACGCGGTTGTTCCCGACAACCGCGCATGGCAAGTGCTGATCAGCGAATACGGGCTAGCAAAGGTTGCCGTCAGCCGTTAATGGCAAGTTCGCTGCTCACCAGCTGCCGTTCACTAAGCGAGAAGTGTACATGTTGAAAACCGTTCCTGCCTTCGATCGCATTGGGGAGGAGAATGCCTTTGCGGTGCTGGCGCGCGCCAACGCGCTCGCCGCCCAGGGGCGCGATGTCATCAATCTCGGCATCGGCCAGCCCGATTTCCGCACGCCCGATTTCATCGTTGAAGCCGCGATCAAGGCGCTGCGCGACGGCCATCACGGCTATACCCCGGCGGTCGGCATCACGCCGCTGCGCGAAGCGGTAGCCGTCGACCTTGGCAAGCGCTTCAAAGTGAGCGTGTCTCCCGACGAGGTGATGATCCTGCCTGGCGGCAAGCCGACGATGTTCATGTCGATCCTGATATTCGGCGAACCGGGGGCCGATATCCTCTATCCCGATCCGGGTTTTCCAATCTACCGCTCCATGATCGAATACACGGGTGCGCGGCCGATCCCGGTGCCGATCCGCGAGGAGAACAATTTTGCCTTCTCCGCCGAGGAGACGCTCGAGCTGATCACCCCGCAAACGCGGCTCTTGATCCTGAACTCGCCGGCCAATCCGACCGGCGGCGTCACCGGAAAGCGCGAAGTCGACAAGCTTGTCGCGGGGCTGGAGCGATTTCCCGAGGTCGCGATCATGTCTGACGAGATCTACGACCATATGGTTTACGACGGCGAGACGCATGTATGCCTGCTTGCCTACCCCTCGATTCGCGACCGGCTGATTCTGCTCAATGGCTGGTCAAAAACCTACGCGATGACCGGCTGGCGGCTCGGTTACGCGATCTGGCCGGGTAAGCTCTACGATTATGCGCGCAAGCTTGCCGTGAACCTGCACTCCTGCGTCAACGCGTCGGCGCAATACGCGGGCCTCGCCGCGCTCAAGGGCCCGCAGGACGAGGTCGCCAAGATGGTGGCCGAGTTCGATCGGCGGCGGAAGGTGGTGGTGGAAGGTTTGAATCGGCTCCCGGGCGTGTCCTGCGCCACGCCTAAGGGCGCCTTCTATGCGTTCCCTAATATCAAGCGCACGGGCTGGAAGGCGAAGGCGCTCGCTAACGCGTTATTGGAGGATGCCGGCGTTGCGATCATTGGCGGCCCCGATTTCGGCGTCCTGGGCGAAGGCTACGTGCGGCTGTCCTATGCCAACTCGACCGAGAACATTCTGCGCGCGCTCAACCGCATGGGCGAATTCTTGACCAGCCGCAAGGCGGCCTAATGCTCGATCGGAACGATCATCATGCTCGACATCACCCCAAGAAGCGGCCTCTCCGAAGAACAGCGCCTGATGCGGCAGAGCTGCCGTGATTTCGTCGATGACGTCATCACCCCCTTCATCCGCTCCAATTGGCAGCGCGAATGGGACATGAATCCGCAGGCGCGCCTGCCGCCGGAAATCCTTAAACGGGCCGACGAGATCGGCATCCGCACGCTCGGGGTGCCCGAGGAGTTCGGCGGGGTTGAGCTTGAGCGCAACAGCGAGGTGCGCACCTTCGCGCTCATTTCCGAAGAGATCGCGCGTGGCGACTCCGGATTTGCCGACAAGCTGGTACAGAACTGGAAGGTCTCGGTGCTGTTGCGCAATCTGGCGCCGCATCACCTGCAGGAGAAATGGTTCGCTCGGCTGATCAATGATCCGCAATTCCTGCTCGCGCACTGCCTGACCGAGCCGCGCGGCGCCTCCGACCGCTGGCTGCCCTACAACGTGCCGGAGGCGGCGATGCTGACCCGCGCCGTGCGCAAGAACGGCGAGTGGGTGATCAATGGCCGCAAGCAGTTCATCTCCAACGGCTACGACGCCGGCCTCTACGTCGTCTACGCCCAAGCTCGGCATGCTACAGGGCACGTCCTCGTTCCTGGTGCCGCGCGATACACCCGGTCTCACGGTTGCGCGCTGCAACGAGACGATGGGGTGCCGCTTCATGAACAACGGCGAATTGGTATTCGAGGACATGCCCGTCCCGGAAGATCATCTACTTGCCGAGAACGACGCGCTGGGCAAGGCCGGCGTTTATTTCCGGCCGGGCAAGATCATCCAAGCCGCGAAGAATCTCGGCGTCGGCGTGCATGCCTTCGAGGCGGCCGCCGAGTACGTGCAGAACTACGTGCAGGGCGGGCGCACGCTGATCAAACATCAGGCGGTCGCGCTGCGGCTTGCCGACATGGCGACGCGCATCGAGGCGGTGCGCGCGCTGCTTGAGCGCGCCGCGCAGGCGGTCGACGACGACGCGCCCGACGCGGAGACGCTCTGCAACATGGTCAAGCTATTCGCGTCGGAGGAGATCTTGAAGGTCGCCCAGCATTGCCTCGAGCTGCACGGCGGCAACGGCGTGATGCTCGATTTCGGCGTCGAGAAAATCTTCCGCGATGCCGCGATTTTCCTGCACATGGACGCGACCGTCGACATCTCGAAACTCAAGATTGTCAAATCGATGTTCCCGGCGACGGCGGGCACATACGCCGGGCCGGAGTGATAACGAACCGGCTTATCGGCTCGTGCTCCGGACGCGGTGCAGCGGAACCCTCGCCCCGCGAAGCGGGGAGAGGGTGGCCTGAGCGCAGCGAGGGCCGGGTGAGGGGCAACTATATCGCGACGCGAATTTCCCCAAGCTCGTAGATGATGCCC
>VAZQ01000513.1:3419-4900 GCA_005883115.1 Alphaproteobacteria bacterium
TCAAAACGGCACCACGATGCCGTCGAGCGGCGCGTCGCAATTGAGCAAGTCCACGCGTTTGGACGCGATCAGGATGAGCCCGTCGGTCTGCACCAGGCGATGGAAAGCGGTGCCGGCGAACAGCCGTTGCGCCTCGCGGCGGTATTCCACCATGAGGAGCTTCGAACGCACGGTGCAGCGGTTGTTGTCGCCATCCTCAATCGAGACGTTGCTGATGATGCGGCTGGTGCGCGAGCGCGGCTCTTGCGAATAGATTCTTGGGCTCGCCAAACGCCGCACCCGTGTCTCGAGCAGGCGCCGGTCATCGTAGATCAGCGAGACTGTATCGTGTGGATTGTCCTGATCCGGCTGGCTCGGCACCCAATAGCATCCGTCAGGGGTGAACAGGGCGAGCCAATCGTCGAATTTGCCCTCATCGAGGAGCCGCGCCTCGTGCTGCAGGAAGCGCTCACACCGAAGAAGGTCGAGCGCCTCGGCGGGGCGATGCGTCGCGCGATGGCGCGGCACCAGCACCGGGCGCCGGCTGGGGACTGCCGGCTTCGCCTTGGGCTTGGCCCGCTTTGCCACGGCCGCGCTCGAGTGCGTCAGGAGGCTGCGCGCACCGGCGCCGCATGGCCCTTGGTCATGAGGCCGAGCCAGGCGTCGAGCATGTTGCGGATATAGACTTCGCTGGTCGAATTCTTGCCGCGGCGGCCGCCGTGTGCGTCGGGAACATCGCTTTGGTAACCGCGACCGATCTGCAGCCACTCGGCTCCTTCGCTCGACATTCCCATATCGAGGCGGTTGTAAATTTCGAGATCGTCGGTGAGGACGAGCGAGCCGGTGCCGTTGACGACGTTGGCAAAGCTGATGGCGTTGCGAAACACCTGCTTCGGCGCGCCCTTCAGTCGGAACGTGTAGGCGTGCACGACGGTGCGATTAACCGCGATCGGGTGTACCACGCGCATTTGCTGGAATTGACTCATCAGCGAGACGTTTGGGTAGACGTTCGAGTTCCAACGACGCACCTCGAGAATGCGTTTCGCCTCGGCCTTGCCTTTCTTGCGTTCCAAGGCGGCAATGTATTGGCGGAACACCGGATCGTTCAGCGCGGCAACGAGCTTGGCGTCGTCGTGATAGTCGCCGAGATAGCTGTGGCCGTTTGGATAAGTCCAAATCCCAACTTGCGATTCCCAGAAACTGTAGGGAGCGCCGTTCTGGCGCATCTGCCGAATGGCGATCTCGCCGGCGCCGTCGGAATGAACATCGTCGGATTGTTCAAGCGCCGCGTCGATCGAGGAGCGGTGCGTGAATAGGGGATGCGCCGCGTCGCAGAGGTTTTCGAAATAGACTTTCCAGTTGCCGTCATAGGCGTGTTTGAACACGCCACCGGCCACTTCGATCTCGCCGTCGGGCGCGCGATCGACCATGTCGTCGAGCGACACCCGCATCGGTCCGAGCCATTCCTCGAGGCTCGGTCCGTCCTTCGCCTCGCTGGCGAA
>VAZQ01000513.1:4923-5210 GCA_005883115.1 Alphaproteobacteria bacterium
AGCTCTTTGTGCGCGGCACCGGCAACATGGCGATTTTCGGATCGCTCGCGTCGAAGCCTTGTGGGTAACCGTGATTGAGCGGCACCGCCTTGATGCGACCGTCGAGATGATAGGTCCAACCGTGATAGCAGCAGGTGAACTCGCCCGCGTTGCCTTGGTCGGTCGCCACCACCAGAGCGCCGCGATGGGCGCACTGGTTGTGGATCACACGCACCGTTCCCTCCGCATCGCGCACCAAAACGACGGGCTTGCGCCCCATGCGGGTCGCGAAATAGTCGCCCGGATCT
>VAZQ01000126.1 GCA_005883115.1 Alphaproteobacteria bacterium
TCCACGGCGGCAACGGCATCTCCGACGAATTTCACGTGATGCGCGTGCTGTGCAATCTGGAGACTGTCAACACCTACGAAGGCACGCACGACATTCATGCGCTGATCCTCGGCCGTGCGCAGACGGGCATTCAGGCCTTTTCCGCCCGCTAGTTCCGGTCAGATTTGCGCTACGATTCATTGGGCGAGCGAACGGCTGCCAGGCGCTCGAGAGCGGCTCGCTTATTTTGGGCGCGGTGCGAGCGCCACTAGACGGCCGACCATCGTGCTTTGAGGATCCGCCAGCGCATCAATCACCGTGAAATGATTGGTCTCGGCGATTTCTTCGTAGCGCGTTTGCGCGCCGGCCTTGCCCCAGCTGTCGGCGACCGTGCGGCTCTGGCGCAAGAACTCGCTCGATTCGAGCGCCCCTGCGACCGCATCGAACGCGCGGCCTTTCGGCGCGCGCCAGAACAGCGGCGAAACGCGGCGGGCCACGGCCTCGTCGAGGCGCAGATCCTGCGCCATGGGAATGCCGACAAGCGGAGTGAGATCGAAAAGTCCGGAGATCGAGTAGGCGGCGGGCACTAGATCGGCCGGCGCCTTCGGATAAAGCGACTGCCAATCGGTTGCCACCATTGCGGCGGCGAGATGTCCGCCCGCTGAGTGGCCGTAGATCAGCATGCGCTGACCAGTGCGCAGCCACAGGAACAGACATGCGTGCCGGATCTGCTCGATGATTTCGGCGATGCTCACCTCCGGACAGAGATCGTAGCCGACGACGCCGACCGCCACGCCCTGAGCGTTGAGCCCCCGCGCCATATGGCTGAAGAGGGAGGGATCGAGCGAGCGCCAGTAGCCGCCATGGATGAACAGCGCGAGTGGCGCGGTGACGCCACGACGCGGTGAAAACAGGTCGATGAATTGGCGTAGCGACGATCCATAGCTCAATCCGAGCTCGGCGCGCCGTTCCTTCATCGTTTCGGCCCGGTAATCCTCGGCCTCGCGCGCCCAGCGCGCGAAGATTTCGGGATGCTCGGGCACACGCGCGCGGTTGTTGTATTCCGCCTCGTAGTCGACTGGCATGCGCTCTCCCGCGCGCTTCTCTATCACCTCTTTCGCACTGCGGGGAGCCTTGCCTTTCGATGAATCGCGGCTATCTCTGGCGCCATGAAAGTCGACGGCAAGGATATGCGCACCATCTGGCTCGAGCCCGATGGCTGGTCCGTTGGTATCATCGACCAGACCGCGCTGCCGCACCAGTTCACGACCGTCCGCCTCTCGAGCGTCCAGGACGTCGCGCGCGCGATCGCCACCATGCAGGTACGCGGCGCGCCACTCATCGGAGCGACGGCAGCTTATGGAGTGGCACTGGCGCTGCGGGCGGATGCCTCCGATGAAGCGCTCGAGCGGGCCTGCACAACGCTCGCCGCCACGCGTCCGAGCGCCGTCAACCTCAAATGGGCGCTCGACGAAATGGTAGCAGTGGTACGCAATCGCCCCCGCGAGGAACGGCTCGCGGCCGCCTATCGCCGCGCAGCCGAAATCTGCGATGAAGATGTCGCCATCAATCAGGCGATCGGTCGCCATGGCGCAAACTTGATTGGCGCAATCGCGGCGAACAGGGCGGGCCACCCTGCGCAAGTGCTCACGCACTGCAACGCGGGCTGGCTTGCCACTGTCGATTTCGGCACCGCCTTGGCGCCAATCTACGTGGCCCACGATCGCGGCGCCGCGGTCCACGTATGGGTCGACGAGACGCGCCCGCGCAACCAAGGCGCCGCGCTCACCGCTTGGGAGCTTGGCCAGCACGGAGTTCCGCACACCGTGATCGCGGACAATACCGGCGGCCACCTGATGCAGCACGGTATGGTCGATATGGTCCTGGTAGGGGCAGACCGGGTCACCGCCGATGGCGATGTCTGCAACAAGATCGGCACCTATCTCAAGGCGCTCGCAGCCAAGGACAATGGCGTGCCGTTCTATGTCGGCCTGCCTTCGCCAACCATTGACTTTTCTCTGTCGGACGGCGCTGCCGAGATTCCGATTGAACAGCGCACGGCCGACGAAGTCGCGACGGTCACCGGCCGCACCGTCGACGGCCGCGTCGAGAAGGTGCGCATCGTGCCGGAAGGCTCGACGGTGGCGAATTACGGCTTCGACGTGACGCCGGCTCGCCTGGTCAGCGGGCTCATCACCGAACGTGGCGTCATCGAGCCGCGGCGGGACGCGCTCGCCGCGGCTTTCGCCGAACGCGCCCAGGCTGCCCGATGAGCCAGATTCCGCCGCGGCTCGGCTGCAACAGGCGTGCTTTTCAGTGTTCACTATAAAATTGGTAGTTTGGCTGTGCTTGGCCTCGCATTGGTGGAAGGCGCCCCGGTTCTATCCGCTGTTGATCGGCTTGGGGTCTGGCAAGTAGATTTGCGAGCGCGGGACATGACCCTCTTGCGGGACAGGCTGGGAGTGCAGCGTAGTGCGTGGCGTTCGGCTTCGTCCTCTCAGCACAAGCATACCGTTGCCGGGCCTGATTCATTCGATGAGTATGAGTTCGCTCACCGCCGCGCTGCCCCCTGATGGCCGGCAATCACCGACCGCACTCGCCATCGCGCGCGGCACGACGCGGCTTCTGCATTCGCTTGGCTTCTCGGCCGTGAGCGAACTGCCGCTGGCATCTGGCCGGCGCGCCGATCTGGTCGCGCTCGGTGCCAAGGGCGACGTGTGGATCGTCGAGATCAAGTCGTCGATTGCTGACTTTCGCGCTGACCAGAAGTGGATGGATTATCGCCGGCATTGTGATCGGCTGTTTTTCGCGACTACGCTTGAGGTGCCGTGCGATATCTTTCCGCTCGACGCCGGTCTGATCGTTGCCGATGCCTTCGGCGCGTCGATCGTATGCGAGGCGCCGGAGCACCGACTCCATCCCCCCAGCCGCAAGGCCATGACGCTCGCCTTCGCGCGGGTGGCGGCGCTACGCCTCACCGCATTGGCGGATCCGGACGGCTCGCATCCGAGATCAGCTGCCCCGGACTGAGCGGCCAAATTCTTGCTTGCTTATCACGCTTACGGCGGCCAGCTCACTTCGGCGCGCGCTTGGCCAAAATGCGCTGCAGGGTGCGGCGATGCATGTTGAGCCGGCGCGCCGTCTCGGAGACGTTGCGGCCGCAAAGTTCATAGATGCGTTGAATGTGCTCCCAGCGGACTCGATCGGCTGACATCGGGTTTTGCGGCGGCTCGGCTTTGCGGCCGTCGAGCGCGAGCAGCGCTGCGACCACGTCATCGGCATCCACTGGCTTTGACAGATAGTCGACCGCACCGAGCTTCACCGCGTTCACCGCGGTGGCGATGTTGCCGTAACCGGTGAGGATGATGGCGCGCGCGTCGGGACGACGGCGCTTGAGCGCGGAAATGACCTCAAGACCATTGCCGTCCTCGAGCCGCATGTCCACGACGGCAAAGGCCGGCGATATCGTCTCGAGTTGGGCCAGCCCGTCGGCCACCGACTCGGCAGTGGTCACGGTGAAGCCGCGGCTTTCCATGGCGCGGGCGAGCCGCTGCAGGAAGGACTTGTCGTCTTCCACGATCAGGAGCGAGCGATCGGCCGGTACCGCGGCGGCCACGTCGGCCAGCGCCATTTACGCCTCCAGACTGTGGCGCGGCGGCGCTGTGTCCGAGCCGCCGCGACGATTGGCCTCACCTTGGCCGATAATCTAGGAACACGCCGGCCAAGCTCAAGTGAATAATCGATAATGAAGGCGAGTGAACGGCGGGGCCCTGCCAAAACATAGGGCCGGCGGTGCTTTAGCGGCCACGTTTCACGATGCGAACGCCATCACGCGTTCGAAGTCGCCGCGCCCCCAGCGCACGCGCACAATCGCGCCTCGGTCCGGAAATGCGCGGTTCTCGAAGCCGAGCGTAGCGCCCGAGCGCTCCAATAAAGTCTTGGCAATGAAAAAGCCAAGCCCAAGCCCACTCGCTTCCCCGTTGATATTTTGCCGGCGGCGGTTGGTGACATAGGGCTCGCCAATGCGGTCCATAACCTCGGGGGCGAAGCCCGGACCGTCGTCGGTGATCGTGACGGCGACGTCCTGACCGCTCCAGGAGGCAGCGACCTCGACCCGCTCGTGGGCGAAATCAATCGCGTTCTCGAGCAGGTTACCGAGGCCATACAGGATCGCGGGATTGCGGCCGCCGACCGGTTCGGCCGTCTCGCCCGCCGATAACGCGACGCTTATGGCAACGCCGAAGTTCCGATGCGGCGCAACCACCTCTTCGATCAGCGTGGACAGTTTCATGCGGTCGAACGGCGCACCGCTCGAGAGTTCGGTCAGTTTCGCCAGAATCGCGCGGCAGCGTTTGGCCTGCTCGTTAAGCAGGCGCACATCCTCCGCATGTTCGGAATCAGGCTTGATCGCGAGCTGCAGCTCTTTGGCGATGAGCGTGATGGTTGCAAGGGGTGTGCCGAGTTCATGGGCGGCGGCGGCGGCCAGCCCATCGAGCTGGGACAAATGCTGTTCGCGTGCAAGCACCAATTCGGTCGCCGCCAACGCGTCGGCGAGCTGGCGGGATTCCTCGGTGATCTGCCAGGCATGCAAGCCGATGAAGGCGATTGCGAGCAACAGCGATAGCCACACCCCCATGACATAGGTCGCGGGCAGTTCCAGGGGCGGCTCGGTATCCCACGGTAGCGGCTCGTGCACGAACACGAGTACGGTGGCGCAGGCGACGGTGAAGCCGCCGAGCATCAGCGTCATCCGTGCTGGCAATGCGGTGGCCGAGATCAGAACAGGCCCGAGGAAAAGGAACGCGAATGGATTCTCGAGCCCACCCGTGAAGAACAAGAGTACCGCAAGCTCGGCGATGTCGAAGGCAAGCAGCCATGCCGCCCGGTCCGGCTCGAGCCGTTGTGTCATCGGAAAGCGAATGCGCAGCGCAATGTTGAGCCACGCGGCCAGCGCGATCACTGCGAGGCATGGCCAGATCGGCAGCTCGTAATCGAGCCCGAAATAGACCACCAGCACGGCGGTGCTCTGGCCGATCACTGCAAGCCAGCGCAGCCGCACCAGCGTATCCAGGCGCACGCTGCGTCCGGTTCGATGCGCTTCCTCGGCAGGTTGGTCGCTCATGTCCAACAATGTACCCCTTCGCTGCACGTGCTCAACTGCCGGCGTCGGCATTCGGTGCGCGGGCCGTATGCCCCGATACCCCTTGCCTCGTGCGCGGCGCCGCGCCACATCTGCGGTTCCGCGCAGGCGACCCCATGTTGAACGCCGTCGAACCCGCCATCGCCGTCGACCAGTTGGTGAAGGTCTACAAGACCACCCGCGCGGTCGACGGCATTTCCTTCGCGCTCGAAAGAGGTTCCATCACAGGGCTGCTCGGCGGCAACGGCGCCGGCAAGACCACCACCATCGCCATGATCACGGGGCTGGTCATGCCCACCTCCGGCACGGTGAAAGTGCTCGGCGCCGCGATGCCGCGCCAGCGCTATCAGGTACTGCACGAGATGAATTTCGAGAGTCCGCACGTCGACATGCCGCACCGGCTGACGGTGCGGCAGAACCTAAAGGTGTTCGGGCGGCTCTACGCCGTGGAGGACCTCGACGGCCGCATCGCGGCGCTCGCGCGCGAGTTCGATCTCTCGGAATTTCTCGATCGACCGACCGGCAAGCTCTCGGCCGGGCAGAAGACCCGGGTCGCCCTCGCCAAGGCGCTGATCAATTCTCCCCGGGTGCTGCTTCTCGACGAGCCCACCGCCTCGCTCGACCCCGACACCGCCGACTGGGTGCGTGGTCACCTCGAGCGATTTCGCAGAGAGCGCGGCGCCACCGTGCTGCTCGCCTCCCACAACATGTCCGAAGTCGAGCGATTGTGCGAGCGCGTCATCATCATGAAACGTGGGCACATCGAGGACGATGACACACCGCAGCGCCTGCTGGTGCGCTACGGACGCCAGACCCTGGAGGAGGTGTTTCTCGACGTCGCGCGCGGCCGCGGCGAAACACGCGAGGCCGCGCAATGAGCGCGCCGTCGATCAGTGCCGTGACCTTGGCGCCGCATCGCATCGCTGCGATGGTGCTGCGCTATGTTTACCTCTTGCGCTCATCCTGGACCCGGCTTGTCGAGCTGATCTATTGGCCGGCGGTCCAACTCTTGGTGTGGGGTTTTCTGCAGTTCTATATCGCCCAGAATTCCGGGTTTTTTGCGCGCGCGAGCGGCGTTTTCATCGCCGCCGTGCTGATGTGGGACGTGCTGTTTCGCGGCCAGCTCGGCTTCTCGGTGTCATTCCTGGAAGAGATGTGGTCGCGCAACCTGACCAACCTCATGATCAGCCCGCTGCGGCCGATCGAGTTCGTCTGCGCGTTGATGATCATGAGCCTTATCCGCCTCGCCATCGGCATGCTGCCGGTGACGTTCCTCGCAATGGCCTTCTTCGGGTTCAACGTCTATGCCCTCGGCCTCGCGCTCGCGGCGTTCTTTGTGAATCTGATCCTGACCAGTTGGGCGGTCGGTATCGTCGTCGCAGGCGTGCTGTTGCGCAATGGCATGGGTGCGGAATCGCTCGCCTGGACGCTGATGTTCGTCCTCATGCCGCTTACTTGCGTCTACTATCCGGTCAGCGTGTTGCCGGATTGGCTGCAAGTGATCGCCTGGACGCTGCCGCCAACTTACGTGTTCGAGGGCATGCGGGCGCTGCTGATGGAGCACGTCATACGCGCCGACCTGATGCTTGAGGCGTTTGCACTCAACGCGCTCTACTTCGCCGCCGGCGTCTTGGCCTTCCTGCAACTGCTCAAGAGCGCGCGGCGGGTCGGCTCCTTGCTGCAGACCGGTGAGTAGCGCTGTTCCCAGCGATTTTGTCATGCCAGCGTTGCTGCGACGCAAAAGCGCCGACGGCCCCGAAAGCATTACTTACATTGCGGGAACGGGTGGATAACCCACCGGAGACATTGACTATATGTCAGATTCACGACAGTATGCTGCAGTGCGGCAAAGCCGTTGAGGGTCGGGTCGATGGCGATTGGCGAATTCGGCGGCGCGCCCGCAACGGGCAACACTGGCCCGATGTATGCGGCACCCGCCTACTGGTTCTATGAAATGAGCCAGGCCGCACTCAATCCCTCGCGTGCCTTCGCCGACGCCGCGCGGCTGTTTTTTCGCAGTCCGGCCAACCCCCTGTCCTACACCGCGTTTGGCAAGACCATGGCTGCGGGACTCGAACTCTTCGAGCGCTCGACCCGCCGCTACGGCAAGCCGGACTGGAACATCACCTCGACCGTGGTCGGCGGGGAAAACGTGCCCGTGCGCGTCTCCGTCCTCTGGGAGCGCCCGTTCTGCCGGCTGCTGCACTTCGAGCGCGCGTTCGATCGCCCACCGCGCCGACCCCAGCCGCGCCTCCTCATCGTCGCGCCTATGTCAGGACACTACCCGACGCTCTTGCGCGGCACGGTCGAGGGCTTTCTACCGAATCACGACGTCTACCTCACCGAATGGGTCGACGCGCGCATGGTCCCGGTGTCGCAAGGTGCGTTCGATCTTGACGACTACATCGATTACCTGATCTCGATCCTGCATTTGCTCGCCGGCGACGTGCACGTGCTTGCGGTCTGCCAGCCCTCGGTGCCGGTCCTCGCGGCAGTCGCCTCCACCGCGGTGAACATCCATGCGGAACGACGCGGCGTCGACTGGTTCCGCCGCAACGTCATCACCAAGGTGCCGTTTCCAAATCCCGGGTTCATGCGCGACGTTTATCCGGGCTTTCTGCAGCTGCACGGCTTCGTGAGCATGAATCTCGATCGCCACATCGAGGCCCACCGCAAGCTCTTCCTTCATCTCGTGCAGGGCGATGGCGACTCCGCGCAGAAACATCGTGAGTTTTACGATGAATATCTCGCGGTCATGGACCTCGCCGCCGAGTTCTATCTGCAGACCGTGGACACGGTGTTCGTGCGTCACGCCCTGCCGAAGGGCGAGATGACCCATCGCGGCATTCGCATTGATCCGACCAAAATCCGTCGCGTCGCCTTGTTCACGGTGGAAGGCGAGCATGACGACATTTCCGGCGTCGGTCAGACCGAGGCCGCGCACCGGCTTTGCGTCAACATCCCGCCGGAGCGCAAGGCGCACTGGCTGCAGCCGGCGGTCGGCCACTACGGCGTCTTCAACGGGTCGCGCTTTCGGTCCGAGATTGTCCCCCGGGTCGCGGATTTCGTGCTGTCGAACAATGCGGCAGGCGCGCGGGGCGCCAGTCGGCGCACGCCAAGCAAAATCACCGTGGCTGCGCTGCGAACGATGTCGCCGCCCGCCATGGCCAACGCGGCCAACGAATAACAACCCGCGAAAAGGCGCGTCCCCCCGGAGAGCCAGCGCCGCGCCCTACACGTCTTTAGGCCCGTCCTGCCGCGCTTTTTGTGTGATTCGTCCTGGGTAGCGCCATCGCTGTGCCCGATAACGCCTTGAGTGAACAGCTGATTTAGTGGCGGACCCGCAGATCAGAACGGCGACCTGATCAACGGCGGCGGACTTCGGCCGTCTCGGCGATTTTGAAAATCAATTCAGTTCTTGAAGGCCACGATATATTGAATCTTATTCGTCCGAGTCCCCCCATATCTGGGGGAAGAGCCTTTATTTGTTGGGTGTCGCGCTGAGGGCTCTTGCCGGTGTGGCAGTATTTCGCCGGGGTTGCTCCAGGGTGGATCCAATGTCGCTTCGCGCGTTGCTCTATCGCCGTCCGAGCGAACCCTCGGCACTCCAAGTCGTATTCGACCAAGCGATCTATCCCGTGCGTCTGCGTCGTCATCGTCAGGCGCGACGCTACACGTTGCGAATCGATGCCGCCTTGCGCGAGGTGGTCCTCACCATGCCGCCGCGCGGCAGTCTCAAGGAGGCAAAGGAGTTTGCGCAAAAGCACGGCGGCTGGATTGCTGCGCGCCTCAAGCGGCTGCCCGAGGCGGCACCTTTCGCCGATGGACTGGAAGTGCCGCTACGCGGTGAGCCGTATCGCATCGTCAATCGCCGTGGCGCCCGTGGCACAGCGTGGACCGAGATGGACGAGAGCGGCAGACGCGTGCTCTGCGTCGCGGGCGAACCGCCGCATGTCGACCGCCGCGTCAGCGATTTTCTGAAGCGCGAAGCGCAGCGCGATCTCGAGACAGCCAGCCGCGCTTATGCGGCCAAGCTCGGCGTTCCAATCAAGCGCGTCTACGTGCGCGATCAGTCCAGCCGATGGGGCTCGTGCTCGAACACGGGCGTCCTGTCGTTTTCCTGGCGCCTCATTCTCGCGCCGTCGTTCGTGCTCAACTACCTTGCTGCGCACGAGGTGTGCCATCTCCTGGAGCTCAATCATTCGCTGCGGTTCTGGCGCCTGGTGAAGCGGCTCTACCCGGACATCGAACGCGCCAAGGCTTGGCTCGATGTGCACGGCACCGATCTGCACCGTTATGGTCTGTCCGCACGGCGCCGGGTGAGCGAGTTTTAAAATCCTCCGCCCCTGTTCGCGCGCAAGCTCGCGTTTCGCTCGCTCATCCGGAAACTGGCTTGCCTGCCACCGCGCGGCAGTTCAGAGCCTGATCTCCTTGACCGCCTTGGCACGCGCGCTGCAGGCCTCCACGAGGAACCCGAGGTCGGTGCCGGTCGATACGTAACGCGCGCCCATTTTCACGAACTCGGCCGCGAGATCGGGACGCGTGGCAAGCCCCCCGACGCCGCAGTGCTTGTTGCGTTTGCGGCAGGCGGCGATGGTCTGTGCATAGACCTCACGCACCCGCGGGTGGTCGTATTCGCCGGGAATGCCCAAGTCCCCCAGCAGGTCATTGAGACCGATGAGCACCATGTCGATGCCATCGAGTGCGATGATCTGCTCGGCCTGCGCGAGCGCCGCCGCGCTCTCGAATTGTACGACGACCATGGTGGCGTCGTTGAGCGCGGCATAGGCTTCCGCGACCGGGAAGGAGCGGAAATGAAGATGCGGGAGCCCGCCAGCGGCCGAGCGCTCGCCGAACGGAGGGAATTTGGCTGCCTTGATCACGGCTCTTGCGTCCGCCGCCGAGCGGATATGCGGCGCAATCACGCCGAGTGCGCCCGCGTCGAGTACTCGGGAAATGTAATCTGGCGTGTTGGCGGGAACGCGCACGAAAGGTGTGATCCCTGCCTCGAGCGCGGCCATGCAGATTTGCGCGCAAGTCTCGAGCGAGAAGCTCGAATGTTCGAGGTCGACATAGAGGGTATCGAAGCCCGCAGTGCGTGCGATACGCGCGATCTCGACGCTCCGCACGAGCCGTACGGTCATGGACGCGACCACCTCGTCGCGGGCGAGCTTCTCTTTGACGGCATTGTACAGGATATCGCGGATCGCCATGGGACCCTTCCTCTTTATCGCGTGTTGGCCTTGGCTATGTGCCGGCGCTATGCTGCCGGAGTGAGGCCCGACCGTGGAAAGCGCCGGAACCTACCCATGAATTACACGACCGCGTTCAAGTCGATCCGAGGAGAAGTTTCATCCGAGGAATGGCAAGCGCGCGTCGATCTCGCCGCCTGCTATCGCTTGCTCGACAAGTATGCCATGACCGACCTGATCTACAACCACATCACCGCGCGCATCCCGGGCAGCAAGGACCACCTGCTGATCAACCTTTACGGCATGCTCTACAAGGAAATCACGGCATCGAGCCTCGCCAAAATCGATGTCGAGGGCGAGATCATTTGGAAACCGGAGACCGACTACGGCATCAACAAATCGGGCTACGTAATCCACGGTGCGATCCACAAGGCGCGCCCGGATATCGCCTGCGTGCTGCACACCCATACCCGCGCCGGCATCGCCGTATCAGCGATGAAATGCGGGCTGCTGCCGTTATCTCAGACCGCGATCCGGTTCGTCGGCCACCTCGGCTATCACGACTACGAAGGGCCAGCGGTGGATCTCGACGAACGCGAGCGCATCGTCAAAGATCTCGGATCCCACGACGCGCTCATCATGCGCAACCACGGCCTCCTGACCTGCGGGGCGACGATCCAGCAGGCGTTCAACACCATGTATCAGCTCGAATTGTCGTGCCGCTCGCAAGTCGATGCCATGGCGGCCCGCACCGAGCTTGTCATGCCCGGCGAAAACGTGCTCGCGCATACCGCGCACCTCTATCAGCCCGGGACACGCCGCCCCTATGGCGTGCTGGAATGGCCGGCGATGCTGCGCCTGCTCGACGCGGACGCGGGCCATTCCGGTTATCCGCCGTATTGGCATTGAGATCTGCATTGAGATCGGGCTCGGCAATTCCGGTCGCCCTGCCGGCCGCGATCATCCTGCTGCTGAGCATCGCGGCGGCCTCGGCCGGGCCGCCTGGCCGATACGAGAAATACGACCGAGGAGTTTACCTGCCCTACGTAAATCCACCCGGCCCGGGGGAGGACATCAGTGCCTTGCCCCGGCTGCGCATCTCCTTTGGTGGGCGCAGTTACGGTGCCGTCATGGACACCGGGTCGACCGGCATCGTCGTCTCGGCAGACAAGATCCCGAACGTTACCAACCTGCAATCGCTTGGACCGGGCGAGCTCACCTATTCCAGCTCCGGGCGCATCATGATCGGTCGATGGGTCATCACGCCTGTGACCATTTCGGGTGGCGACGGAACGCGGATCATCACTGCGCCCATTGCAGTCCTCGCGGTCACGCGAGTCGCGTGCACACAAGGCGCGCGGCGGTGCAGCCCAAACGAGGCACCACGCCGGATTTCGATGTTGGGGGTCGGATTTGGCCGCGGGGGCGATCAGGCGGGACAAAGCGGGCTTGGCAAGAATCCATTTCTGAATGTCAGGAATTTCAACGACACTTCCTCCAAGGGGGAGCACATTCGACGCGGCTATATCGTGACCCGGCGAGGAGTGCACGTTGGGCTGACGGCGGCCAACACGCAGGGGGATTTCACTTACGTTAAGCTCGGTCCTGTCCCGGGCGGCGCAGGCTGGGCCGCAACGCCCGCTTGTATTTCGGTCAATGGCGCAATGCCTGCTGCCTGCGGGAGCCTGCTGATGGATACCGGCGTGACCGCTATGTACCTGACGCTGCCGGAGAATCAGGCTCCGACCGACGTTCGCGCGGTCAACGGCGCCCGACCAACGCTGGTGGCGGGCACGACGCTCACGATCTCGATTCCTGCAGGCGATTCGCCCCAGGCGCTCTACACCTTCACGGTCGGCGACGGCTTCAACCCGCTCGCTCCGAGAAACATTAATCTGGTTGACCGCAGCCGCCAGCCGTTCGTTAACACTAGCGTTCGCTTCCTCAATGGCTTCGATTATCTCTATGACGCCGATGGCGGCTTCGTGGGCTTGCGTTGGACCGGCCATGCCTCACAGACTTTTGGCAAGGTCGCACCGATCTCGCCATCGAATTGACGGCGTGGTGACGACGTCACGGCCGAGTCAGTACCGGTAGTCCTCGATCTTGAGCAGCGGGAACGCGCTCAAAACGTGCGGTGGATTCGCGGGCGGTGCAGGGTGCAGATAAGTGCGGTCGAGCTCGGCGAAACCGTTGACCCCGAGCAAGCCGAGACAGCGCTGCACCTCGTCCTCTAAGAGCTCCAAAAGTCGCACGACACCGGCCTCGCCGCCCGCGGCGAGCGCGAAGCACTGCATGCGACCGATGCCGACCAGGTCGGCGCCTGCGGCGATCGCCTTGACGATGTCGCTGCCGCGGCAGATCGATCCATCGATGATGATTTTGGCGCGGCCGGCAACGGCGTCCACCACTTCGGGCAGCACATCCATCGAGCCTCGGCCATGATCGAGCTGGCGGCCGCCATGGTTCGAGACATAAATCCACTCAACGCCGTGATCGAGCGCGATGGCGGCATCCTCGGCAGTAGCGATGCCCTTGATTGCCAGCGGAATCTGGAAACGCGATTTGATGCGCTTCACCGTGTGCCAATCGAGCGCGGCTTGGAAGGCACGGCCTTGCACCCGCCGCCGTCCGGCGGTCACGAAGCGTTTGGCGATATCGCGCTCGCGCCGGCTGTAATGGGCGGTATCGACGGTGAGACAGAACGCGGCATAACGGTGCGCAATGGCGCGCTCGACGTGATCGTCAACCCAAGCCTCGTCGCCGCGCACGTACAGCTGATAAATGCGCAGCGCATTGGGCGCCGCCGCCGCCAGCTGCTCGAGTCCGGGATCGCAGACGGAGCTGAGCATATGCGCGGCCCCGAATTTGTCGACCGCGCGCACCACCGATTCGGCGCCGGCCGCATGAAAGCTTTCCAGCGAGCCGACCGGCGCGAGCACCACCGGTAGGCGAAGCCTGCGCCCGAATTGGCTCACGCAAGCGTCGACCTTGCTGACGTCGCGCAGCACGCGTGGCCGGAAGGCGAGCGCATCGAGCGCCATGCGGTTGCGCCGCAGCGTGGTCTCCGATTCGACCCCGCCTACGATGTAGTCCCAGTCGTTCTGATTGAGATTCTGTCGCGCCTTGGCAACGAGCTCGTGCAGATTGAGGAGCTGGGTCGGAGCGGTCGTGATGTCGTGCACGGACGCTTGCTGGGGATTACGTTCTTGCATGAAAGACCAAATCGGGAAGAGGGACGAGGCAGTCATGATGCTCATCCTCGCGCTCGGTCGTCAACCAGCCATGGACTTGCTAGGCTTTCGCCCAACGAGGAAACGATGACACCCGATCCGACGCCGCAGTCCGCCCCCGTGCGCATCGCCGTGATGGAGGGCGACGGCATCGGCCCGGAGATCACGGCCGCGACGATGGCGGTTCTGCGCACGGTCGACGGCATCTTCAGGCTTGGCCTTTGCTTCACCCCCGTATCCATCGGTCTTGCCGCGCTACGTGCGCAGGGCACCACGTTCCCGCCGACGGCGCTCGATGCCGCCAAAGCGGCCGACGGCGTGATCCTTGGACCCGTCTCGCACAACGACTATCCCCCCGTCGCTGGCGGCGGCCTCAATCCGTCAGGCGAGTTGCGCAAGCGTCTCGACTTGTTTGCGAACATCCGTCCGGCGCGCAGCCGCGGCGGCCTGCCGCCGCGTTGCGGCTCGCCCGTCGACCTCGTCATCGCGCGGGAGAACACCGAAGGCTTCTACGCCGACCGGTCCATGTTTTTCGGCTCCGGCGAATTCATGCCCACGGCGGATCTCGCGCTGTCCGTGCGCAAAATCACGCGTCAGGGCTCGACGCGCATCGCCCGGACGGCTTTTGCGCTCGCGGGGCGCCGGCGCAAGAAAGTGACCGCGGTGCACAAGGCCAACGTGCTGCGCGTGTCGGATGGGCTATTTCTGGAATGCGTGCGCGCCGTGGCCGCCGCCTTTCCCGGCGTGCAATACGAGGAGCGCATCATCGATGCGATGGCGGCGTTGCTCGTGCGCGACGCCAGCGCCTTCGACGTGATCGTCACCACCAATATGTTCGGCGATATTCTCTCAGATCTCGCAGCCGAGATCAGCGGCAGCCTCGGGCTTGCTGCTTCGCTCAATGTCGGCGAGGCGCATGCGCTGGCGCAAGCCCAGCACGGCTCGGCGCCCGATATTGCCGGGCAGGATCGTGCCAATCCTGCCTCGCTCATTGGCTCGGCCGCAATGCTGCTCGATTGGCTCGGCGAGCGCAGGGATGACAAGCGATTCGTTCGCGCCGCGGCCGCCATCGAGGACGCGCTCGAGCGCGCCATCGCAAGCGCGCAATGGCGGACCCGCGACCTGGGTGGCCCGTTGGGGACCAAAGCGTTCGGGGAGCGCGTGGCCACGTTGGTGCGGGACAGTTTCTCGCCTTGATGGTTGCGCGCTGGAAGCCCGACGAGCACGTCGATGAGCTTGCGAATGTGACGCCAGTCGAGGACCCTTGGTTAGACCGGTGACCCGACGGCGCTGCGGTTAGGCAGACTGCTTGCCGAGACCGCGCGTCAGGAGGCGCCCCAGCCGATCGGAAAACATCCGTGCGTCCGCGGGGCGCTCGCCCTCGAGCACGCGCGCTTCATCGAATAAGAGGTGCGCGGCATCCTGCTTGAAAGCCAAGTCGTCCTCGCCGAGCGATGCGAGTGCCACGACGATCGCGTGGCGCGGGTTGATTTCCAATATCGGCTTGGCGGTGACCTTGAGACGTCCCGCGCCGGCCAGGAGCTTCTCCAACTGACGATCGAGCCCGGTTTCCGGCGCAACCAGGCACACTGGGCTATCGGTCAAGCGGTCGGAGGCGCGGACGTCCGACACCGCCTCGCCCAACGTCTCCTTGATGAAGGCAACAAAATTCGTCACTGCCTCATCGGTCTGCGAGGGCGGCTCTTCCTTGGCATCGATGCGTGGGATGAGCGTCAAATCCGCCGCCCCCTGCGTCACCGACTTGAACGCCTTGCCCTCGAAGGAGGCGCCTGACGTGACCCAGAAGCTGTCGACCGGATCGGTCAGAAGGAGAACCTCGACCCCGCGTGCGCGAAAGCCCTCGAGATGCGGCGAGGCCTCGAGGCGAGCGATGTCGTCACCCGCCACATAGTAGATGGCGGTCTGGTTCTCTTTGAGTGAAGCGACGTAGTCCTTGAGACTTCGCCATGCGCCTGCCGAGGCGCTGGCCTTGAAGCGGGAGAGTGCAAGCAGCGCGTCGCGGCGTTCGACGTCCTCGTAAATTACTTCCTTCAGCACCGCGCCGAAATTGTCCCAAATCTTGGCATAGGCCGCAGGCTCCTTGTCTGCGAGCTTCTCGAGCTCCGAGAGCATGCGGCTCGTCACCGCTTTCCTGATTGCCATCAGGATCGGACTTTCCTGGATCATCTCGCGCGAGAGATTGAGCGGCAGGTCGGCCGAGTCGACGAGCCCGCGAACAAAGCGCAGATAGCGCGGCAAGATCTCTGCTTCGTCCGTGATGAAGACCCGTTTCACATAAAGCTTGATGCGTCCTTTGCGGTCCAAATCGAAGAGGTCGAACGGGCGCGAGCCGGGAACGAAAGCGAGCACCGTATATTCATGCCGCCCCTCGGCGCGGAAATGGACGGTGAGGTCCGGTTCGTCGAGGTGGCCCGTCAGGCTGCGGTAAAAGTCCGTGTAGTCGGCGGTCGAGATCTCGGATTTGGGTTTGGCCCAAAGGGCCGCCCCGTCGACGAGCTCGAACGGCTTTTCCCCGGGCTTCTCCACGACGGCGATGGGAACCGGTACGTGTCCGGATTGAGCCCTGACCATGCGCTCGAGCCTGAAGCGTTCCAGGTAATCCTTCGCCTCTTCCGCCAGATGGACGACCACGCGAGTGCCGCGGTGCGGGGCGCTCTCGAGGGGCACCGGCGCAACTGAAAACGTGCCTTTCCCGTCGGAGGACCACTGCCAGGCCTCCTCGGCGCCGGCGCGGCGAGAGAATACGTCCACGTGATCGGCAACCATGAACGCCGAATAGAAGCCGACGCCGAATTGTCCAATCAACGACGCTCCTTCGCCTGCCTGGGCGGCCTCGATGCGGTCCATGAACGCCTTGGTTCCGGAATGCGCGATCGTCCCGAGTCCCTGCACCAGCTCGTCGCGGCTCATGCCGATGCCGTTGTCTTCGAGACTGAGGCACTTTTTGTCGGCGTCGATCGAAAGCGTAATGCGCA
The DNA here is from genome assembly GCA_005883115.1 of Alphaproteobacteria bacterium. Lineage (GTDB taxonomy): Bacteria > Pseudomonadota > Alphaproteobacteria > Rhizobiales > Xanthobacteraceae > VAZQ01. The sequence continues at coordinate 16,541 of VAZQ01000126.1, forward strand.
GCGACGGATCGTCGCCCAGGAGTTCCGGATGCGCGATGGCTTCATAGCGCAGCTTCTCGCAGGCATCGGCGGCGTTGGAAATCAGTTCGCGGAGAAAAACCTCCTTATCGGAATAGACCGAATGGACGATCAAGTGCAGGAGCCTCGCCACATCGGCGTCGAACGCGCGGCTTTCCTGACGGTTCTCATCAGCCACAGTCATGCAGGCAATTCCCCTATAGCGTCGGATAACCACAGCGGGATGGCGCGGGCTCAGCTCATGCGCCTCCGCCGATGCCGGGCCGCAAACAGGTGCTCGGTGTTCGACGAATTGGTTTGAGGGCCGGGATTTTCAAGAGCGAACAGACATAGAACTGTCCGTCTTGCCGAAACGTTTGCGCGGCTTGTGAGCGAGACCTGCGCCCTTGCCTCTACCCCTTGGTAGCGCCGGCGGTCAGCCCGGCGATGTAGTAGTCCATGAGG